>JAHWKN010000039.1 GCA_019347875.1 Candidatus Parcubacteria bacterium | reverse complement strand
CCGGTGGCGGTTCGGCTGGCTTGGAGCGAACGACCTGCTCGGCCGCTTTTGGTTACTTTTGGCGGGACAAAAGTGACGAAAGGAGTGGTTTACGAGAGAGGTTAGGAGGAGAAGACGCTGCGCCCGCTGGGAGAGGGGTTGGAGGCGGAACGGTGCAGCTGACAAAAAGTAACGAGATGAGGGCTACGAGGAGACAACGAGGGGAGACGCGTGAGCCTGCGCGGCCGGGTTGGAGAGTAGCAGTACCCCGCGGAACCAATGGCAGGTTTGCGATTAAACCATAAGTGTTATAATAACCCTAATGCTAAAGCTAAGCCACCATCGTCATACCGCCCGCCACCTGCCTCATCACCACACCTCCTACTCCGCCTTGGCCTTTGTGGTCATGCTGACGGGGGTGTTGCTGTTGGCGGTGACGCACTCGGCCGGAGCGGCTACGCCCTACGACGGCCCCGAGTCCGGTTCGATCGGATTGTCGGGCCGGGTGGCGGGCCCGCCGCCGGCCGGCGGTGCTACCATCCTGGAGCCAAGGAGCGGCCAGCGCTTTAGTACCACGCCTATCACCGTCCGCGGCACCTGCCCGAAGGGGGTGATTGTCGAGATCTTTAAGAACGATGTTTTTGCCGGAGCGGCGGTGTGCAGCGATGAGGGTGGCTACAGTTTGCTGGTCGATCTGTTCCCGGGCCAAAACCGGCTGGTGGCGCGGGTGTTCGACGCCTTAAACCAAGCCGGGCCGGATTCGCTGGCCGTCACCGTGTTTTATGATGAGCCGCCCGCTATCGGCAGCCAGCTGCGGCCGGGCGAGCAGGCTCTGGTTTTAAAGTCCGACACCGCCTGGAAGGGGGTGTCCCCGGGCAGCCTACTGAGCTGGCCGGTCGAGGTGACCGGCGGCCGCACCCCTTACGCGGTCAGCTGGGATTGGGGTGACGACTCGGTCGAGCCGATCACCCGCACCGAGGAGGGAACCTTTAGTTCTAAGCACACCTATACCAAACCCGGTAACTACATTTTAAGAGTCAAAGCCGCCGATGCGTCCGGCCGGGCGGCCTACTTGCAGCTGGTGGCGGTGGTTAACGGTGCTGTCGGCGGCGCCTCTACCACCACCCCCGGCCCCTTGAACGGCAAGCTGCTGCTGGCTTGGCCTATGTACGGAGCGGCGGTGTTGATGCTGGGGAGCTTTTGGCTGGGCGAGCGCTTCCAGTTGCGCCGCGACCGCCGGTTTTTGCCGCAGGGGTAGGATCGCAAATAAGCATAAGCCTGTTGCATTTAGCATAAGCACAATGCTATAATTACCCCTGTAAACGTGTGGTCTATGAGGGTGAAGTTAGACAGTCTGGCGCGATGCCTGTTAGCATCGTCCAGCAGCGCTCTCCAGCAGGCGACATGGTTTTGGCGTACCGGAAACAGGAGCGGGGAGTGGGTAGCCAGGAGCGGGCCGGTTCTTGCTTTAATCTCGCTGCTGGCTGCTCATTTTTTGCTCCCTGCGCCGCCGCCCGTCCAGGCCGCCGCCGGCGTTAACCAGCAAATCAACTTTCAGGCCCGTCTGCTGAACGCGCAGGGGGCAACCGTTCCGGACGGCAACTACAACATCGAGTTTAAGATTTACCAGGACGGTGACGGCTGTAACCCCACCAGCGGCATCTCTCCTTGCGGCGGTACGCTGAAGTGGACCGAGGCGCACTTAAACAGCGCCAGTCAAGGAGTGCGGGTGGTTAACGGTTACTTCAGCGTCTACCTGGGTTCGGTCACCTCGCTGTCGAGCGTCGACTTTAACCAAGACACGCTGTGGCTAAGCATTAACATCGGTGGCACCGGCGCCACCGCCAGCTACGACGGCGAAATGAAGCCGTTTAAGCGCTTTAGCTCCAACCCCTACGCCCTTAACTCGGGCAAGCTGCAGGGGCTCGACAAAACCCAGTTTGTGCAGCTGGCGCAAGGGCTCCAGGTAGATGCTAGTACCACTAACGCTAGCATCGCCATCAATAAAACCGGCACGACCGCCAACATACTGCAGCTGCAGCGCGGCGGAGCGGACGTATTGCTGATCGACAACGCCGGCAAGCTGACCTACAAGCCGCAGACCGACAGCACCACGGCGCTGGAGGTTAAAAACGCCGCCGGCACCGTTACCGTCCTGGATATTGACACCACCAACCAGCGCGTCGGTATTGGCACCGCAGCACCGGCCGCCTTGCTGTCCGTCGGGGCTAGCTCTCAGTTCCAGGTTAGCTCGGGTGGTGCCGTCACCGCCGTGGGAGTTAATGCTGGTACCGGCCTCATACAGGGTTCGGGAGGGTTAACGGTCAGCGGAGCCGTCTCCTTGGGTGGCGCGACCAGCGTGACCGGCTCTAACACTCTGACTGTCGGCACCGGGGCAACCAGTCTAGGCGGCGCCTTGACGGTCAGCGGCAACGCGACCTTTAGTGGCGCCCAGTTAACCAACAGCGGCTCGACTCGCTTCGGCACGCTCGCCATCACCGATCTCCCGCTGGGCGGTGATATTGGAACGGCCACCGCAACGGTTGATATCTATACGGCCTTTAACCTCAACCAGACTACCGCCGGCCAAACCGTTACCATTCCAGCGCCAACCGTTACGACCGCCGGCCGGGTTATTTACCTGGCCAACGTCGGCACAGCCAACTTTACGTTACTTGGCTCCACGGTCTCTACCGGCACTACCGCTACCATGCTTTGGAACGGCACCGCCTGGACGCACGCCGGGGCCGACGGCAGCGCGGTTTTGAACCAAAAGACTACCGACCAGAACGCTAACTTCCGGATTAGCGGATTCGGCCAGGCTAATACCGCCTTTATCTCGCCGCTGTTTAAGACGAATGATTCTTCCGGCGGCAGCAACACTGCAAATATTACGCTGCAGAGCGGCGATGCCAACTCCGGTAACAACAACGCCTCCGGAGCGGTAGTAATAAAGAGCGGCGACGCCGCTAACGGTAATAACGGCAGTACCGGTAATATAACGATCGATGCCGGTCTTAGAGCCGGCACCGGTACTGCCGGTAGCATCAATATCGGTACCGTCAATGCCGGCGCTATAAACCTAGGCCGTACGGGCGTGGGCGTGAGCGTTACCGGCGGCATCAACAACAATTCCGGCAGCATAACTAATGTCGGCAACATTACCGGGGCAGGGGCGGTGACGCTGCAGTCTACGGCCGGCACCTTGGGACTGACGGCTACCGGCGCTAACGTCATTACTGCTTCTACAAACGGCACCGAGCGGCTAAGAGTTAGTGCTACCGGCAACCTCGGCCTCGGCACCACCAGCCCCACTGCCTTACTGCACATGAAGGGCAACCTCAGCTCCGCCCTGACCGGTACCGTCGCCGTCACCAACCTATCTACCACCGTCACCGGTACCGGTACCGCCTTCACTACCGAACTGAGCGTTGGCGACAGTATTAAGATCGGAACAGAAGTCTTT
>JAHWKN010000038.1 GCA_019347875.1 Candidatus Parcubacteria bacterium | reverse complement strand
CCCCGAGTATTGGAGCTAACCCCAAACAGCCAGACCGGAAAAGGCCGACCAAGGCCGAGGACTGTTTGAGGACCGTCAGGGACGAGTTCCGCAGGCCCGGCCTTTTGCGGGCTGGATGGCTTGGAGTTAGCGACCTACTCGGCAGTTTTGGCTACCTTTTGCTGACAAAAGGTAGGAAGAGGGAGGATGAGAGGGAGGTTAGGAGGGAGAGGCGGTAGGGGCACGGCGGTAGGGGCTGGAGGCGATAGGTCAGCTTTGAGGTCGCTGTTCAGCGAGTAGCCAGACCGAACGCTTTGCGGCCCGAAGCAATAAAAAACAACCTACTTGGAGTGAACAGCTGCCTGTGCCGCGGCCACAATGGCCGCAAACTGCTCATAATTCAAACTCGCTCCCCCCACCAGCAAACCATCCACCCCCGCGATCTCCAGGTAAGCTGTGACGTTGTCGGGGTTAACGCTGCCGCCGTACAGCACCCGCGGCTCGCCGCCGGCCCCTTCGCCGTACAGCTCTTCGACGGTCTGGCGGATGTGCGTGACCATCGGCTCGACCTCGTGAGGCTTGGCGTAGCTGCCCCGGCCGTCGCCTTGGCTGATGGCCCAAACCGGTTCATAGGCAATCACCGTATCTTTAATCTCAGCGGCCGTCAGCAGGCTGAGGCCGGCGGTAACCTGGTCCGCCACCACCTTGCGGGCCGCGCCGTGCTCCCGCTCAAACAGGTTGTCGCCCACGCACAAAATCGGCACCAGGCCGTGACGGACCGCCGCCGCCACCTTGCGGGCGATCAGCTTGTCGTCCTCATGCGCGTGGCGCCGCCGCTCGGAGTGGCCGACGATGACGAAATCGACCAGGCCCTGTAACATCGCCGGCGAAACCTCTCCGGTAAAGGGCCCCTCGTCCAGGTGGTGGATGTTTTGGGCGCCCAGCTTAAACTTTTTCGGGTTGCGGTCCCGCGCTACCGGGTACAGGTCGACAAACGGCGGGCACAGCACCACCTCGACCGACCGGCCGGCCGTCACCTTTTGATCCAGCCGATGGACCAGCAAGCTGGCCTGATGCGGATTCAGGTTCATCTTCCAGTTGGCCACCACCAGTTTTTCAGCCATGCTAGAAGGCCGACTGAGAGTCGAGCTCGGCCTGATCGCTAGAGTCAAGGTCGGTCTGGTCTAGGGCCGCCTCGGCCTTACTTAGATCAGCCGCACTGTTAACGGTGGGTACCGGGTCTTCCGGCTGCAGCGGCGGCGCCGTTTGGACGGTGACCGGCTGCGCGGCTTTGCGCTTGGAGGCTTGGACTTGAATGACGACGAAGCCGATCAGCGCTACCGCCGCTACCACCAGCACCAGTTCAAATACGGCAAAGCCGGTTTGTCTCTTAATCATCGCTGCGCTCCTGCTGAGTTAGTTTTGACTTGATCGGGTGCTTTGGGCTGCTCGGGCTTGGTCCGCTGCTCGGCTCCGACCGCCGACTTCACCCCCACGATCAGGTTCTTGACCGCGGTGCGGTAGGCCTGCAGGGCGGTGCGGGTGCTTTTTAGCTCGGCCTTAAAGGCGGTGATGCTGCCTTTGGGGTCGTCACCGTCACAGCGAAAGCCGCTGGCGCTGCCTAGCTTAGCCGCTGCTGCCGCTGCCGCCGCCCGCTGAGCGGTGACGTCGGCCACTAAGGCGTCGTAGTTGGCGACGCTGCGGCCTTTGGCTTGGTAAAAGGCCTGGACACGCTGCGAGATCTTGTCGAACACACCAATGTGCTTGTCGGCCTGCGCCGCCATCCGCTCCATAATGGCGTTAATGTTGGTTTCGCGCCGCTGGCAGGCCGCCAGCCTGGCTTGGTCAAGCCGGGCGGCAGCGGCAGCTTTTGGCTCGGCCGCTACGTGGTTTGGTTTGGCGGGCGTGGCTACGTGCGGCCGCGCCATGACGGGGGTGCCGCTCAAAGTGGTCAGCAAAGCGGTGCCGACCAACAGCCCCCGACCGGTCAATAACTTCATGTTTTTCCCTTTATTTAAATCGCTCTTCGCTAAAAAGCTTACGTTTGTTTAGCGCTACTGTCAAGACCGGTCCAGCAGCGCCGCCAGCCCGGGCAGCACCTTGCCGGCCATCAACTCCAGCGAGGCGCCGCCGCCGGTAGAGACAAAATCAAACCGGTCGTGCAAACCGGCAGCGTCAATAAAGGCCGCCGTGTCGCCGCCGCCCACAATCGTCTTGGCCCGGGAGGAGGCCAGCCCGCGGGCCAGCGCCAGCGAGCCGGCGGCAAACTGCGGCAGCTCGCTAATGCCCAGCGGCCCGTTCCAGATGACGGTGCCCGACAGCCGCAGCGGCTTCAAGGCCCGCTCAATGGTCCGGGGGCCGACGTCGGCGATGATGTCGTCCGGGCGCACCCCGATGACGTTAACGCTGTGGCCGCGGGCTGACCGGTCGACCTTATCGGTCACCACCACGTCCAGCGGCAGCAGCAAGCTGGTGCCGGCTTTGTCGGCGCTGGCCAGCGCCTGTTGGACGTACTCCAAGTGGTCGTGCTCATACAGGCTTTTGCCCACCTGGTAGCCCTTGGCCACCAAAAAGGTGTTGGCCATGGCCCCGCCGATTAACAGGCTGTCGACCTTGGCGATCAAGTTATCCAGTACCTCGATCTTGGTCGAAACCTTGGCCCCGCCGATCACCGCCGCCAGCGGCCGCTCGGGCCGCTCCAGCGCACCGGCAATGGTGTCAACCTCGCGCTCGACCAGCAGCCCCGCCACCGCCGGCAGGTGCTGCGCCACCCCCACAGTAGAGGCGTGGGCCCGGTGAATGGCGGCAAAGGCGTCGTCGACGTAAACCTCGGCCAGACCGGCCAGTTGCCGGGCGAACCCGGCGTCGTTGGCCTCCTCTTCGGGATGAAAACGCAGGTTCTCCAGCAGCAGCAACCCCCCCGGCTCAAGGCGCTCGACCTCAGCCTGGGCCTCCGGCCCGACGCAGTCGCCGGCAAACTCCACCGGGCGCCCCAGCAGCTGCGCCGCCTTGGCCGCCACCGGCTTCAAGCTGTACTTGGGGTTTGGCCGGCCCTCGGGACGGCCCAGATGGCTGATCAAAACCACTTTACAGTCGCGCTCCAGCAGATAGCGGATGGTCGCAAACGACCCCTCCAGGCGCAAGGTGTCGCCGACCTGGCCGTCCTCGATCGGCACGTTGTAGTCGACGCGCACCAGCACGGTTTTACCCTTCACGTCGATGTCGCGCACCGTTTTTTTGGTCATAAAGTTAGTTTAGTTCATGCAGCATAAAAATCCAAAAGGGTTGCGGTTAGCGCGCAACGCGACCCTTTTGCACTCGGCCTGCCAGTGCCGTCTTGGCTCATCACCTGCAACGCTTCGCAGCGGTCCTACCTCTCTCCCTCCTAACCTCCCTCTAAACCCTCCCTTTCTACCTTTTGTCAGCAAAAGGTAGCCAAAACTGCCGAGCTGGTGTCAAAACGCGGTCTGCTCATCACGCCATTAGCTTGGGGCCCTGCGCTCCTCCCGTTACTTTTTGGCAGCAAAAAGTAACCAAAAACTGCCAAGCCGGCTCATCAGCTAGAAACACCTCCAGCTACCGTTAAGCTGTAGGCCTGCGGAACCCGTCCTCCCTGT
>JAHWKN010000037.1 GCA_019347875.1 Candidatus Parcubacteria bacterium | reverse complement strand
TCCAATACTCGGGGATGGTAGGAACAAACATAGTTCCTTCTTTTAATTCCTAACCCCCTGTCCTCTCCTAACCCACCCCAAGCCTTGCCATCAGCCAGAAAGCCGGAAGCTGGCGTTAAGCTGATCTATGAATTTATAAACCGGCCGAGGACTGTTTGAGCCCCGATGAAATCGGAGCGAGTTCCGCAGGCCCATAGCTTAACGGTAGCTGGAGGTGTTTCTAGCTGATGAGCCGGCTTGGCAGTTTTTGGTTACTTTTTGCTGACAAAAAGTAACGGAAAGAGGCGGAGAGAGAGGAGGATCAGGAGGGATTACGGTAGGAGACCGCTGAGGGGAGGGGTGGGAGACGCTCCTGCCAGCTACCTTGACAGCGCTGGCTGCAGCAACTGCCTCCAGGAGTAACACCCCTTAGCCACCGGCCGAGTCGAGAGCATATCCTGGGCCAAACATGAGAACACGGCGTTGCTCCACCCGAAGCCGGTTTGCGCGGGATAAAGGCCGTCAAGCGGCGGCGCTGTCGGGTCGACGACGTTGTACTTTTCAAAAAACGCGCCCTGCCGCTTGAACTGCGACAGATTGGTGCCGACCCACTTGCGGGTAATCCGGTCGGCGTCGTGGTTGTAGCCGTAGCAGCGCAACCCCTGGATCGTGATCCAGTGCAGCGGGGCCCAGCCGTTGGGATGGGCCCACTGCGCCGGCAGGGCCGTCGCTACTCGCGGAGTGGCGGCGGTGGCGGTCAGCCCTCCCGGGGCTTCAAACTTACCCAGATTTTGCGCCAGACGGGCGGCCTTAGCCGGTGACACCATCCCGGCCCACAGCGGAAAGTAGCCGGCCAGCGACCACACCGGGCTATGTTCTCTGGTGGCAAAGTTATAATCAAAGTAAAAACCGGCTTCCTCGTTCCACATGTAGCGGTTGATGGCGGTCTTACGCTTGAGCGCCCGACGGTTCCAGGCCGCGGCCTCGTCGGTGTCGCCTAAAATCAGCGCGGCGGTCTCGAAATCTTTTTCGTACTTGTACAGCAGCGCGTTCAAGTCGACCGGAATGTAGGACAAACATTTACCCCCAAACCTGGTGGTCAGATCCCAACCGCTTTCAAGCTCAGCCAGTTCATCCATAACGTTCACGTCGTAGTAGCGTGACAGTCCCGCAAACACCTGCCGCCAATGGGGGTGAGCCGTTCCCATCCAAACTTTACGGTACTCATCCTTGGCCACGTCCATTCGGCTGGCCAACCAGCGCTTGTTGGGACGGCAGTTGTACAGGTCGAGGATAAATGAGCTCAGGAAGGGCGGCTGCGACCGGCTGGTGAAGTAAAAGCGATTGCCGTTAGGGATGACTCCAAAGCGTTTCATCATGGCGGTTAAGTTGTCCGCCATCGAAAAGGCTAGCTTTTCCCGCTTGGTTCCCATAAAAGCCTGGGCGGTGAAGTAACAGTCCCAGTAGTACATTTCCTCAAAACAAAACCCCGACCCGTTGGCCCGGCTGGGTACGATATAGGGCCCCGGCACGCCAATCAGCGTACCGTCGTCGTGCGGAAAGTAGCGCTCCAACGTCTGCCAATGGCTCTCGACATAGTCGACCGCCTTTTGCAGATCATCGGTAGAGAAATTGGTAACGTCGGTGGTTTTTAACATTTCATAACGCCTGTGCTTCAACAGTATGCCTGAGAAGCACGAGCGTCAAGCTTTTTTTAAGTCATCGGCCCGATAAAATTGCTCGTCTTTTAGCTCCTGCGGTAAAAAGCCTCCGGGGTGCTCGAAACCGGCTTGCCACCGGTAGTCTTTGCCGTAATCCAGCTCGCGCATCAGTTTGGTCGGGGCGTTACGCAGGTGCAGCGGCACCTCGGCCGCGGGGTGGTCGCGCACCGCTCGCTCAGCGGCGGCAATGGCGTCGTAAGCCGCACGGGACTTGGGGCTGGTGGCCATAGCGATGGTGGTCTGCGACAAAACAATCTTACCCTCCGGTAAGCCGATGCGCTCGATCGCCAAAAAGGTCGAAACGGCCAAGTTGAGCGCGGTCGTGTCGGCCATTCCAACGTCCTCAGAGGCGAATATGATGAGGCGGCGGGCGATAAACTTGGGATCTTCGCCGCCCTCCAGCATACGGCTCAAGTAAAACAGAGCGGCATCTACCGCTCCGCCGCGCAGCGACTTAATGTAGGCCGATATCAAGTTATAGTGGTACTCTCCGGTCTTGTCGTACTTCAGGCTGGTTTTCTGCAGCGCCTGCTTGACGGTCTCGACCGTGATCACGTCGGCCAGACCAGCGGCGGTCTCTAGGCCGTTTAGCGCTACCCGGGCGTCTCCCCCTGCCAGCTCGGCCAGCAGCCGGGCGGCCTCCGGCTCCAATGTTTTGCCTTTCAGCTCGCCCATCGCCCGTTTAATAATGGCCTGGAGCTGCTCGGCCGAGAGGGATTCCAGCGTCACCACCCGGCTGCGCGACAGCAGCGGACCGATCACCTCAAACGACGGGTTCTCGGTAGTGGCGCCGATTAAAATGATGGTGCCGTCCTCCACGTGCGGCAAAAAGGCGTCTTGCTGAGCCTTGTTAAAGCGGTGAATTTCGTCAATGAACAAAATGGTTGGCTGCCCCATGCGGTAACGCTGTTTGGCCCGCTCGATAACTTTTTTGACCTCGGGCAGCCCCGCCGCCACGGCCGAGAGCTCCTCGAAAGCATAGTTGCCGCTAGCTGAGATAATACGGGCCAGGGTCGTCTTGCCGCTGCCCGGCGGCCCCCACAAAATCATCGAGGTGGGTTGGCCCTTTTCGATGAGCGCGCGCAAAAACCGGTTCTCGCCGACCAAGTGTTCTTGGCCGATCACCTCGCCGACATGCCCGGGGCGCACCCGGTCGGCCAGCGGTTTTTGGGCTTGCTGAAACAAATCCATGGCTTTATTATACAGGCCCTCATCTGACCGCCCCGCTCCTTGCGCCACGCCCGCTGCTACATCGGTACACCGGCATACACTCTCTTGGCCGGACTAAGCCGCGTTCATTGGGAGCGCCGGTAAGCCGTGGTAGCTTTGGTGCGATCGGCAAAGTAGGTGCCGTAGTACTCTTCCAGTGCTGGCGAAAGGTTAGGGTACTGACTGCCCAGCAGCGAATGCAGCTCATCGATCGCTTCGGTCGCATCATGCGCCTCGGTAATCTCCTGTTCAAGTCCGCGGTCGTTGAACCGGCTTCGCTGCGTCATCAGTAGCCCCGTCAAGCGCTCCCGCTCCGCCTCCGGCAAGCGGCGCCAAGCCAGGTGCAGCATCTCGTGGGCGGCCGTCACGACGATCTCGTCGCGGTAGCGATTACCCTGATTTTGCAAGATGAAGACGCTCCCCTCGGGAGTAATACACCCTACCACCTCCGGGCCGCACCGGCGCTCAAGCTCAAGCCTATCAATCAGCTGCGGGTCGGTGCGGTAAAGCAGCCGCCGGCCATTTTGGTTTAACCCGGCACCATCCGCCACCGCGGCGACGGCAGCACCGGGAGTATAAGTGCGAAAAAACCACCAATCGGCGATAGCGATACGGTTTAACGCTATAACGTAAATAAACAGCCCCAGGATAATCAAAGCCAGTACGTCCCAGAGCCGCTGGCGTGGTGTCGGGTTATTCATAACCCTATTATAACTAAACCGCCTCCTGGTCAGACCGCCCCTGGTCAGTTCTTTCCATGACCGAAAGCCTCAAGGCTAACGCGCATCATCCCCCACCCCTCATCGCAGCGGCCCTACCGCCTTTCCCTCTCCTAACCTCCCCCTAAACCCTCCCTCTTCTACCTTTTGTCAGCAAAAGGTAGCCAAAACTGCCGAGTAGGTCGCTCACTCCAAGCCAGCCAAACCGCCACCGGCGGGCCTGCGGAACTCGCTCGCCTTTCGGCTCACTC
>JAHWKN010000036.1 GCA_019347875.1 Candidatus Parcubacteria bacterium | reverse complement strand
AAAAAGCAAGAACCGATCTACGATCTACCAATCCCGAATCCCTAGTCCCTCTACATCCCCGAGTATTGGAGCGAACCCCAAACAGCCGGACCGCCAGCGGCGGATAAAGCCGAGGACTGTTTGAGGACCGTCAGGGACGAGTTCCGCAGGCCCGCCGGTGGTGGTTTGGATGGCTTGGAGTGAGTGACCTACTCGGCAGTTTTGGCTACCTTTTGCTGGCAAAAGGTAGAAGAGGGAGGGTTTAGGGAGAGACTAGGAGGATGAAGGGTCGGCCCGCTGCGCAGAGGGCTGGAGGATCATTCCCCCTAAAGCCCAACAAACCGCGCGCCGTAAGCGCATTCAACTGTTATAATCTTACCCATGAAAGCGCCTACGCATAAACATACGCGTGACCTTATCAGCCGGGGATACGCCACGGTGGCCGGGGTCGATGAGGTAGGGCGGGGGAGCTTGGCCGGACCGGTGGTGGCTGCGGCGGTGGTGCTGCCGCCGGGGGTCAAGTTACCGGGAGTGCGCGACTCTAAGCTGCTGCCGAGGCGGCGGCGGGAAACTTTGGCGGTTACCATCAAGCGGGCGGCCGCCGCGGTCGGCATCGGCTGGGCCAGCTCCGCCGAGATCGACCGGTACGGCTTGACCTGGGCGGTGCGCCAAAGCGGGCGCCGGGCGCTGGCCGATTTGGGTCTTAAGTATGACGCGGTGATTCTAGACGGCAAACACAACTACCTCAAAGACCACTGTCACGCGCAGGCCATCGTGGCGGCCGACAGACTGTGCCTGAGCGTGGCGGCCGCTTCAATCGTAGCCAAAGTTGCCCGCGACAACTACATGCGCCGGCAGCACCGGCTGTTTCCGCAGTTTGGTTTTAGCGAAAACGTGGGCTATGGCACACCGGCCCACCTGGGAGCTATCAAGGCCGGTCTCAGCCCGCTGCACCGCCGTTTGTTCGCCCCGGTTGCTTTAGTCTCAAAAGGCGGGGCGGTCTATGTCGACTGAGCTGGGCCAGCGGGCCGAGAGCCTGGCGGCTCAGCACTTGGAGTCGCTGGGCATGAAGATCGTTGAGCGCAACTGGCACAACCGCTGGTGCGAGATCGATATCGTGGCGGTAGACCGCGACCGGTCCGTTCACTTCGTCGAGGTCAAGTACCGCCGCCAGACCAGTCACGGCAGCGGTTTTGACTACATTACCCGCGACAAAGCTAACCGTCTGCGCCGGGCGGCCGAGGTTTGGATGGCCTACTCGGGCCGCCAGCGGGACTTTCAGATTGACGTCATCGCCGTCGCAGGCGACCTAGCGCAAGCCAAACTCGATTATCTGCCCAACGCCGTCACGGGCTAGAAGTTGCGCTGACGGCCGCTACTCGGGTTTAAACTCGTCCAGGAACGTCTTAATTTTAGCCTTGTCCCGCTGGTACCAGTCGGCCTGGAGGCGGATCTGCTCCAGGCACTGTTTAACGGTGCGGGCAATGCTTGGCACCGGGTGTTTAGCGAAAAACCGTTCTATCTCGTCCGCTACCTCAGCGCTGGCGAAAACCGATCCCAGTCCTTCCGGGATACGGCTCATCATGTGGCCCTGGGCATAGCGCTCTACCAGTAGCGGCCAGCGATCCTGTATAAACCGCCAAGCTTGCCGGCGTCCCCGGCGGTTACCCAGCACGCTTAAAATGCCAAACAGGCTGTCTTGACTGCGCACTTCCTCGGAAACAGCCAGCTCCAGCGTGCGGGTCAGCAGTTTGTCGTCTTGAAACTGGGCCAAGGCGCCCAGCAGACGCCGCTGCTCTTCCTGCAAGTCCGCCTCTCGGTACAGCCGCCGCAGCTGGTCGTACTCATCGGCGCCGCCGTGACGGGCGACGGTGGCGTAAACGGCCGCGCGCAGATCCGGCTGAATCGGCTGACCCTCCAGGTGGCCCGCCAAACGCTGGCGGGCCTCCGCCAGTACCGCCTCGTCGCCTAAGCGGCCGGCCCAGCGCAGCATCATTGGGCGCAGCAGCCGGTCGAAATGCGATTCGTCGGCCGATCCCTGCCAGTCCAGGCGTTCTAAGCCGGGCTGGACCAGCCAAAGGCTGAAACGCTCCAAACGGCGGTAGAGGTCGTCGTCGGCGGTGATCACAAACAAGTTACCCAGCCCGTCAAACAAGCTCATCCAGACGGAGTAATCGGTTTCGGCCCGGAGCGCCCGGGTTAGCGCCAGCACTTGGTCGCTGCCCAGACGGCCGGCGCTAGTCAGGGTGAAGGCGTCGCTGGTTAACCCCAGGCGGTCGGCCGGGGGCAGCTCCGCGGCTGCCAGCGGTGCCTGCAGCCGGGCCAAAGCCGCCGGTTCGTACTGCGTGACATAAAAGCCGGTTTGGCCCGGGTTCAGCTTGAACCAGCTGTTCGTTGGCAGTTTATAGCCGGTGGTTGCGGTGTCAAACAGGATCTGGTCGGGATGGCCGGATGAAGTTGTGGCCTGTACCGGAATCGGCCACAACTGGGCCTCCTTGGCCTTGGCCGTTTCCTGGGGGTTAGCGTAAAACCGCCGCTGCTCCAGTTGGGCTCCGGACCGGGTGCTGTGCACTTCCACCACCGGAAATCCCGGCTGAGCGGTCCAGGCCGACATCAACTGCTTGACCGGCTTACCCGAAGACTCTTCTAAATGGTGCCACAGATCGGCGGTGGTAGCGTTAGCGTAGCCGAAGGCTTTTAAGTAGTTGTGCAGGCCGCGCTTAAACGGCTCCTCGCCGATGTAGTGATGCAGCATGCGGATAACCGAGGCGCCCTTTTGGTAGCTGATAGCGTCGAAAATTTCGCTGATCTCGGCCGGGTCCTCGACCTCTACTTCGATCGGGTGGGTGTTGGCCAGACCGTCCAGCGCCCGGGCTACTTGGTAGTCGTTGGACACAAACTGCGTCCACATGTTCCATTCGGGGAACAGGTGATCGACCGCCAGGTACTCAACCCAACTGGCAAAGCTTTCATTTAACCATAGGTCCGTCCACCAGCTCATCGTTACCAGGTTGCCAAACCACTGGTGGGCCAGTTCATGAGCCACCACCATGGCCACGTACTGCTTGTTAAGCAAGGCGCTGGCGTCGGGGTCGACCAAGATGGCCGTTTCGCGGTAGGTAACCGCTCCCCAGTTTTCCATGGCGCCGATCATAAAGTCTGGTACGGCGATCATGTCCAGCTTAGGCAGCGGATAGGCGATACCAAAGTAGTCGGTGTAAAACGCCAAGGTCCGGGCGGCCACGTCCAGTGCAAACCCGGCCTGGCGCTGCTTACCGGGTGTCGTTAAAACCCGCACCAGCGTCCCCTTAGCGTTGGTGGTTTCGGCCGCCTCAAGCTGACCAACCAGAAAAGCCAACAGGTATGACGACATCTTAGGCGTAGGGGCAAACCTGACCACCTGCTTACCATCGGCCCGCTCCTTTTGACTGACAACGTTAGTGTTTGAGACCGCCGTTAGTTTACCGGGAACAATTAAGGTGGTTTCAAACACGGCCTTGGCGCTCGGCTCGTCGATACAGATGAAGGCTTCGCGGGCATAGGTAGCCTCAAACTGAGTGGTGGCCATCCAGTGGCTTTGCCCGTTTACGTCGTAACGGCTGCGGTAAAAACCGTGCAGCTCGTCGCGCAGTTTGCCGACAAACTCAACCTGCAGCCGCAGCGGCCCGGCCGGGATGGTTTCGTCGCAGTGAAAAGTAACGGTTTGGTTGGTTTTGTGGTAACTGACATTGGTCGGCGCCAGCCTGCGGCCGTTGACATGCACCAGCGGACGGGAGATGTCGAGCTCCAGTGAGTGCAGCGTCAAGCTTTTGCTGTCGGCCAGGTGCTCAAACTCGATCGTCTCGCTTCCTCGAAACGTAAACGTCTCGAGGTCGGGTTCAAGCGTCAGCTGGTAGCGGGTGGGCTGAATGGCGTCTAGCAGACGGGCAACTTTGGACATGAGACCTCTGGTAACGTTGTAGATTATAGGTGTCGAGAGTTCGATATGCGAGCAGTAGCGGTATGTTTTTCAGGAGTGAGGAGTGAGGAGTGAGGAGTGAGGAGTGAGGAGTGAGGAGTGAGGAGTGAGGAGTGAGGAGTGAGGAGTGAGGAGTGAGGAGTGAGGAGTGAGGAGTGAGGAGTGAGGAGTGAGGAGTGA
>JAHWKN010000035.1 GCA_019347875.1 Candidatus Parcubacteria bacterium | reverse complement strand
TGAGGACCATAAGGGATGAGTTCCGCAGGCCCGCCGGTGGTGGTTTGGCTGGTTTGGAGTGAGCGACCTACTCGGCAGTTTTGGCTACCTTTTGCTGACAAAAGGTAGGAGAGGGAGGGTATAGGGAGAGATTAGGAGGATGAAGGGTAGGCCCGCTGAGGAGAGGGTTGGGGAGGGGTTAGCTTTAAGCCTGACCGGCTCGAGGCCAAGACCACCTCAGCGCCCCAGATTGGTTAAAAAAACATACAGCGCGATCAAAACCGAGAACACCCAAACCCCCCAGCGGTAGCTGGTATCGGGATTGCGGGTCAGTTTGTGAATCAGTTGTTCAACCAGGCTTAGGACCGCAAAGCTAACCGCCCCCGCCAGCAGCCCAACCGCAACCGCCCCCAGCGTCATGCCGCCGGCTCCGGGCCGGACAGCCCCAGCTTAGCGTTAATCCGCTCCAGCACGTCGCGCGGGGTCAGCTCGGCTTTAATCAAGTAATCGACCCCATAGCTTTTGGCCAGCTGCTGATGCTGCTCGGAGCTGGAGTTGGTCAGAATCATGGCCGCCGAAGCGCTAAAGTCGTAGCCGTCACCGCGCAGCGCCCCGATCACCTCCAACCCGGTCATCTCCGGCATGCTGATATCAAGCATCATTAAGTCGGGCGGGGCGGCCTTAACGGCCTGGTAGGCGTCACGGCCGTTGTTTTTCAGCGTCACGTTGTAGCCGGCCGCCTTCAGCTTGGCCTCGTACATCCGCGCGATAAAGGGGTCGTCTTCGGCGATCAAAACCGTTTTGCCGTTGGGGGGCAAAGCGGCCCCGGGCTGAGGCAGATCGGAGGGTTGAGTGATACGGGGCATGGCTAAAGTCTATGCAAGTCTGCCAGCCCTGTAAAGTCGGCCCGGCAACGCCTCAAGCCTTTAACTCTACCGCCTTCGACGCTGCAGCTTCCGGCCGGGTAGGCTCTGGGCTCTGGTTCTTAGGCTGCGCGGGGCCAAGCGGCATCTCAAACCCGAACGTACTGCCCTGGCCTTCGGTGCTGTCAAAAATGATGCGTCCGCCCTGGTCCTCAACCACCCGCTTGGCCATATACAGCCCCAAACCGGTACCGTCGGGCCGGGCTGCCTGGGCGTTATCGGCGCGAAAAAACTTGGTAAAGAGGTTTTTATGGGCGGCCAAAGGCACCCCTATACCGGTGTCTGTCACCAATAAACGTTCCACCCCCGGTCCGGCCTCCACCCTCACGGTAACGCTGCCTTGGCGCGTGTAGTAGATGGCGTTGTCGATAAAGTTCATAATCACCTGCCGGGTTTTGCCCTCGTCCAGCTCCACCGGCGGCAGCGGCCGGTCGGGTGGCTGAAAAACCAACTTCAGCTGCTTGGCCGCGGCGTGGGTTGACAGCTGCTGGACCTCGTCGGCCACAATCTCGACCAAATCAACCGGCCGCTTTTCGATCAAAAAACGCCCGGCCGACATGCGCGAGACGTTCAGCAGATCGGCGATCAAGCCGACCATCCGCTCGGCGCCGCCCAGCGCGTAATCCAAAAACTCTTTTTGCTGGGCGTTAACCGCCCCCACGTCACCCTCAGCCATCATCGACAGGTACCCCTTAATGGTTGTCAGCGGGGTGCGCAGCTGGTGCGAGGCCATCGACAAAAACTCATCCTTAGTTTTATCCAGCGCCTTCAAGTTACGGTTGGCCGCCTGCAGGTCGGCCGTGGCCCGCTGGACCTCCTGTTGCAGGGTGGCGTTAAAGCGCTCGATCTTATCAACCGCCTTAGCGTTGGCCACCGCCACGGCGATCTCGGGCACGGCGATGTTGATCACCCGCACATCCTGTTCGGTTAGTATCTCCTCCGACTTCTTGCCTCCCAATAGCAAAAAACCGGCCAGTTCATGTCCGGCCACCAGCGGCGCTACCGCCGCCACGCCGATCCGCTCCATGGTTTGCCTGACGGCGGAGTCCTCCAGCTGATTTACCACCAAGGGCTTAGACTGCATTGGCAGCTGGTCGAACCGGGCCAGGTCGGCCTCAGGCCTGGCCGCCGCCCCATAGGCTCTGGTAGCGTAAACTTTACCCTCATCTATGACCACAAACTCGGCCTTGGTCAGTCGCATGTGGTCGCTTAGAGCCTTGAGTATCAGATCCATCAGCCGATCAAGCTGAAAGGTGGAGGCGCCCGCCCGGGAGAGCGCCGCCAACAACGACTCGGTATTGTAGGTGTACTGGAAAAACAACCGGTCCGTCAGGCGCACCAGCAGCCGCTTGAGCGGCTGGACAGCCAGGATCAGTCCCAGAGTTAACAGGCCCAGCCAGATCTCATGGTCATTATGAAGGGTTTCAAGATGAAAAAAGTTACGCGTTATGAACACGTAACCAGCCAGGTAAGCAGCTCCCAGCCATCCTAGCAGCAGCGCGTAAACGACCGAACGGCCCACCAGGCTACGGCTGGCCCGGAAGTAGCCTAAAAAGATTAAGATAAAACCAAACAGGTTACCCAGGTGATGGATCAAATGGCTGGCAGGGGTGCCCAGCAAGCTAACGTCGCCAAAGTGGCTGCGCACGTAGGCGGTATCGGCAAAGTGGTTTAAGGCGATAGCAACTATGCCCAGTCCGATTAGGGTCAGGACTTTCCCCAATCTCTCACCTAGAGCGATGCGCCGGAGGTAGATTAAGGTACCCACCCCCAAGACAAGGATCCCCGCATCTAGTACGTACAAAATGGTCGGGTTGTCCGCGGGCAAAGCCATCTCCGGGCTCATACCGCTCTCCGGTATGTCCGGTCGGCCAAAAAGTAGCCCCAGAAAATTAAGGCGAAACCAAGCAGATTACCGGCGTGATGGATGACGTCCGGGGCGGCCGCCCCCAGGATCAGCCGGCCCTCAAAGTACTCATGCACGAACAGGGTGGCTAAGACGTGGTTTAAGGCGATGGCGATGATACCCAGGTTAATCAGCATCAGGAGTCGGCCCAGGCGGACGCCCAGAGCGGTCTTGCGCAGCGCCATGATAATCAGTATGCCCAGCACCACTATGGTGACGTCGGTCAGGTAGAGCGCCCCCTTACTGCCCATATCATGCCCTCCCTCCGGAGGATGCAGGGTGCCGGTGCTCTGAGTAGAGGCAGCGGAGTTGGTTGGCGCCGTCGGCGTGGTGGCCGCGGGAGGCGCAGCCGGGGCTGGGGACGGCGCTGGCGGACTGGGCGCTGGGCCGCTGTCTTCGGGGCCGCCGTGCTGATTCATCCCGGTACTCATTATGCTTATGCTACAGCATTGTACTGAGAACTAAAAGGTGGTGGCGATAAGCCAAAAGGCCGGGCTCTCGACCGCACCGCCCCCGGCTTGGTTTAAGGGCTGCTGGCGGCAAAAGTTTTTATGCAACTTTTTTGCTCGATATGCTTGACACAGCTTATGCTTAGTGCTATAATGCCAAAAGCTCAATCGTTGAGCCAGCAAGCCCCGAGAAGGGAGTTCCTTACAATGCGAAGGTTGACTGTCGCGCTGTCACTGATGATAGCGATTCTGTGGAGCGGCGCCGGTCAGGCTTCCGCCCATCCCCCAACCACCACCACCGCGCCTCCACCGGCCACCAGCACCGCTCCGGCGGTGACCAGCACCGCTCCGGCGGCCGCCACGCCGTCCACCATGACGGCACGGGATTCCGACTGGAACGTCGCCGCCCGGCCCGCCGAGCCCGCCACCATGGCCCAACCGGCCGAGGTGATGCCAGTCGAAGCCGAGATGGAACCCGGCCACGACTGGCTTCCCTGGGTCGCCCTCGGCGCCCTGGGGCTCTACCTCGTACTCCTGTGGCGGCACCGGTCCGCGGCCGTCGGCCGAAGGCTGGTGCCGGGGGTGCTGCTAAGCGTCCTGCTGGCCTACGCCGGCTGGGTACACTGCAGCGAGATCCCTCCCCACGGCGCCGAAGCCTGGCACCTGGGGGCGGCGTTCTTCCTCATGGCCGTCGCGCAATTCGCCATGGCCCCGGCCGTCCTGACTCGTCCGACGCGACCGCTCTTCCGGGCCGTGTTCTGGGTCAACTTGGCCTTGGTCGGCCTGTACTTCTTCGTCAGGCTGGCCCCGCAAGGGCCACCCCTGCCCTGGACCGACGCGTACCTGTGGCACCAGGATCCGTTCCTGCCGCAGGAGTACACACTGGTTGCCGTCGAGGTGATCATCTTGATCATGGCCTTCGCTTGGCTTCGGCTCGACAAGTACCGGCTCCCGCTGGCCAAACTGTCAGCCATCCCCATCCCTCATCGGGTAACGCAACCTGTCTAACAGGTTCCACGGTGTCAGGGGGCCGCTCACGCGGCCCCCTGACCCACCCCCCTCTGTGTTACCGGTTTGTTTTCCGCTCCGCTTGTGAGCGGTTTTTTTATGCCCCATGATATGGTTTGCAACTTTGGCGGCAGAAGCGTAGATTTAGCTTATGGATAAGCGCAAAGTTGCCATCATCGAGGATGACCCGAACATCGTTAACATGTACCGCACCAAGTTTGAACTGGAGGGGTACGAGGTGAAAACCGCCGGCGACGGCAACGAAGGGCTTACGCTGGTGCAGGAGTTCACCCCCGACGTCGTACTGCTGGATTTAATGATGCCGGGTAAAACCGGAGTGGAGATGCTGGAAGAGTTGCGGCGGCTGCCGGGCGGCCAGCAGGTCAAGGTGATAGTCCTAACCAACATGGACGACAACACCACCACCTCGCGGGTGTACCGCACCGGTCCGATGGAGTACATAGTCAAGTCCGAGGCCACACCCCAGGAGGTGTTTGAAAGGGCTAACGCCTTGATTGAACGCGAATATTAAAGGATCGTCTCTTCATACCCAATAGACTACGCGCTCCCTCCCGTTACTTTTTGGCAGCAAAAAGTAACCAAAAACTGCCGAGCTGGTGTCAAAACGCGGTCTGCTCATCACGACAGTAGCTTGGGGCCCTGCGGAACTCGCCCTCCCTTTGGTCGTCCTCATCCGGCAGCTGCCGGAAGTCCTCGGGCGGTACTATGGATTCATAGATAAAAGCTACCGTCGCTCTTCACTGCCGGTTTTGCCAAAGCTCGGGGATTTTCAGGTCTTAGGGCTCAGAAAGGAGCTCATGCCTCGGCAACGGTAATCAGGAGCATTTTCTTAGCAAAGGCTCCGCCCTTTAACCCCGAGCATTGGAGTGAGCCCCAAACAGCC
>JAHWKN010000034.1 GCA_019347875.1 Candidatus Parcubacteria bacterium | reverse complement strand
TGGCGCTTGGTTTACAATTTGCTTTCCCGAAACACAAAAGCAGCCGTGCCAAGGGTTGGTAATCTGGTGGCGGTGCCGTAAAATCTTAAGCATAATGGACAGATTGCGCAAGCTTAGAATCAGGCAGATCATCGGCGCGCTGCTGGTGGTGTATCTGTCTGTCATCCTGATCCAGACGGTGCAGCGCAACTACCGGCTAAAGCGCGAGATCGGCCAGCTCGAGCAGCGCATTGAGGCGCTGGCCCGCGCCAACGAGGAGCTCGAGTACAAGATCCAGTACTACCAAACCGACTCATTCAAAGAAAAGGAAGCCCGCTCCAATCTGGGCTTGCAGGCACCCGGCGAGGGCGTCATCATTCTGCCCAAAGAGGCCAAACCGGCCGAACCGGCCGATCAGGAGGAAAAGCTGCCCCAGCCGGAACCAAACTTTAAGCAGTGGTGGACGTTCCTGTTCGGTTGACCTTTGCCCTCTTTTCGGGTAAGATGAGCAGTACGTCAGGGGGGAGTAAGCTGTAAATCAGCTTGGACGCCGTCGCGGGGTGGAGCAGTCTGGTCAGCTCGTCGGGCTCATAACCCGAAGGTCGTTGGTTCAAATCCAACCCCCGCTACCATTCGACTCCCCGCCAATCGCCGGGTCGCTCATGGCGATGATACAGTGACAAGGCGGAATCAAAGAGCTTTTTACGGATCAAAGACGCTACGGCGTCTTTTTCAGTTGCCTGACAAGCGTCTATATTGACTTATTACCTATCTTGTGCTATGATTAAATAATCAGACGACTCATCGGAAGATCTGCTGCGGCAGGAACCGCAGACGCACCGGCAACACATCACGCGACCAGGAGGAGCAATGGTCATCACCTTCCCTTACGCCACGCCGGAAACACGCACGTTTACGCTGAAAGAGGGGAAAGCTTGGTTTACCGAGTATGTACTTCAGATTGGTTACGTCTCCCATCTACACATCGTACTTGGACCCGCGTATGAAAGCATAAGTAACGATATGCTGGGTATCAGGGGGGCGCTCGGTTACTTTGCACACGTACAGGTGGGACGAAACTGGGTACCTGGCAAAGTAATCAGGCTAACTGATCCCGTAGAGGTGAAGGGGTTGAGACCGCCGAGAACCAAGGTATACATATCGCCCAGGTCGCTTAAATCCGCGGAGCGCTGGCTAAGGCGCATCAACGCCACCCCCAGGTCCATTCCGTTCGGCTAGCGGGTTTTGCCAGCACCTCTTTTAACGCCCCCGCGAGGGGCGCCTGCACTTTAAGCAAGTAAAGGCGTTCTCTCCGGGGGCGTCTTTACTTTTTACAGCACCTGGGACTTTTTACTCCTCCCCTATCTACGCTGCAAGCAGCCAAGCATTTTTGTATGAGGCGGCAGTTGCTATAATGACACGGCATACCATGCAGGTTCTTAAACCGACGTAAGTTGAGGTAATCCTCACAAGCAAGGCGGCACAAACTTGGCCACCAGGGCGTTTGGGTCGCCGACGAGGCAGCGTAGCTCAGTGGTAGAGCAGAGGACTCATAAGCCTTTGGTCGGAGGTTCGAATCCTCCCGCTGCCACCAGTTATTGACCGGTCGAACGATCGCAGCCGCTTCACGGCTGTACCGTTACTATCCCTTTGTTCCCGGCTCCTGCGTGCGGGAGTCGTAGGTGTCGTTGCCGCAGTTGGGGCACCTTGGTATGGACCGCCCCTCCTCTACTCGCACCCTCTCGCCGCAGTTATCGCAGTGGAACGTTCCGGTCTTTTGAGCGTTTTCTCCGGCCTGGGCCGACATGGCGCCTCCTTTGAGGCGTAAGTTACTCTAGCGAACGAATCGTAAACCCTTACTAAAGCTAAGACATCGGTAAATGTTGCCAACCAAAAAAAACAGCCCCGCTGAAGGGGCTGTTTTTTAAAAGCGAACCTAGACTATGGTGGTGCCGCCTTCGCCCTGAGCCGGCGTCTCGGTAGCCGCCTCGCCCCCAGCGTCGCCGGTGGCTCCGTCTGTTTCGTGCTCCTCAATCAGTACCTGGTCGCCGCTACCGTCGGTCGCCACATCGGCAGCGCCGGTGTCACCGGTGGCAGGTGCGTCGGTAGCAGGATCGGCTGCTGTTTCCTCTGGTGTCACACCCTGTGTTTGATCTTGGTCGTCCATACTACCCTCCTTACTGTTATAACCCCTCACCGTGGTCTTTACGAGCCTGAATCGGTCCGGTAAAAACCTGACTGAGAAAGTTGTTTATTTATCCTAACATTATCCCCCACCATGTGCGAGCGGGGCAAGCACAAAAAGTTCCGCACGCCTCACTGCGCCCGGAACTTTTTGGTTGAGAGTATGTCTAGCCCTTTTTCAGAATCGGCAGGCCGGTGCGGGCGTTCTCGACCACAACGTAACCTTCCGGCATCTGGTCGATGGCGCCTTCTTTAGCCTCGCGGCCAAAGTAGTAAATGCGCTGGACCCGGCCGCCCTTCAGGGTGACGTCTTTTTGATGCAAAAAGTACTGCTGCCCCTTCGAGTTGGTGTGTGCGTAAGCCATTGCTGTTCCTCGTTAATAACCTGATTTAAAGATTAAGCTAACGCTTATTACTTTGTCAACAGGTTCGACTCCTGATATTCGCTCACTGCAGGCAGGTTCGGCCTCTGTTGGCACCTATCAGAGCGGAACAGGGCTTACTAGTGCAGGGTTACCAGTATCCAGACGAGGCCGTTGGCATCGATTTTGCTGGTGGCTTTGCCGATCAGAGAGCCGGCCGGCGGAGTACTGAGTACAGCCGCCAGCCCCTCCTCGGCAGCGCTGACCAAGATGTCGCCGCCCTTCACGCCCGCAGCACCGGTCTTGACCTGGATGGTACCGCCAATGGCCACCTCGATCTCGTCCCCCGCCCGGGTGGCGTCGCTGGCGGCAACCCCCAGCACGCGGTTGTCGGCGGCGGTGGTGGTGGTGGTAACCTGCCCGTCGTTAGCGCCGTCGGCAATCACCACCTGGCCCTGAGTAATTGGCTTACTGGCGCGGAACTTCTTGGTGATGGCGTTGCGGGTGTTGCCTGCCCCGTTGGCCAGCTTGATGTCGCCGGCAAACTCGGCCGAGCCGGTCACCTTTAGAGTCGCAATGGTAGCAACGCCGGTCACCTTAAGCTCTGCTAGCGTCGTCAGGCCGGAAACATTGAGAGAAGCAAAGCTGGCATCGCCGCCGTTTTGCAGTGAGCTGCCGCTAGTCGGGTTGTAGTAGCCGGTGGTTACGAAGACCTCAACCACACCGCGCTCACCGCTGAACGGTTCCAGGGCCCGGCCTATAATCACCCCGGGTGCCGTAGCCTTCGTAGCCACGCCGGGAATGGATGAAGACGTCAGCGGATCGCCGATGGCTATGGCGCCGTTCTCGTTGCTGACCTTAACCGGTACGCGGCCGACCAGCGCGATCGGCTTGGGGTTAGCCGTTGTCGGCGCCCCGCTTTGGTCGCGTAAGCTCAGGGTCAAACCGGGTTTGGTCGAGACCACGCCCAAAATGGCCCCTTCGTAAGATCCCTGGGTTTTGCCGACGTTGACCCCGCCCTGCGCCATAACGATATCTCCCGGCTCGGCGTCATCGGTGACGTTGTACTCCTCAGCCACGTCGGCGGCACCGGCGGTGATCGTAGTAGCAGCCGCCGTGATTGTGCCGTCCAGGAACAGATCACCCTCACTATCGACCCGCAGCTTGACGTTACCGACGCTGCCGACATCTGACAGGATGCGGAATATATTAACGTTTGAGATGGCGGTGTTGTTGTAGACGTCCAGTTTTGAGGCGGGAGCGCTGGTACCGATACCGACGTTGCCGCCGGAGGTCTGGAGGAGTACGTGGCCGCGGTTTCCATTCCCCCCAAGCGCGCCGGCTTCACCTATGCCGCCGGCACCGCCTTGCAGCGTTATGTCGCCACCTTTGCCGCCGGTACTACCACAGGCACCGCCACAATCGCTCGTACCCAGACCGCCGTTGCCGCCGGTGCCGCCGGTCAAGTTAATATGACTTCCCGTGCCCCCCTCACCGCCCGCACCCGTGGCGCCGCCACCCGTATTGTCACCGCCCGTGCCGCCAGTTCCTCCTTGAAGAGCCAGTAAACCGCCGCTGCCGCCGGTGCCTGGCGTACCGGAACTGGCGCCGGTACCGCCGGTGCCGCCGGTGACCTGCAGGGTTTGGGCTGCATTGGCGCCGGAAGTACCGGTGGCGTTAGCCCCCACCACATGCAGGCGGGCGCCCGGACTAGACGTGCCGATGCCGACTCTTTGGTTTGCGCCGTCAAAACTGGCTAACTCTATGCCGGCGTTGCTTAGGACGACCAGGCGCTCACTGCCGGCTGCCGATATTACGCTGCGCAAGCTCATGTTGCGCGCAGATGCGACAACGGCCGTGGTGGCGTCAGAGTCGTAGTAGCCCTGCAGAATGAGGTCGCCGGAGTTAAGGGCGCCACCGTTAGTCAGCGTGGTGCTATTGGCTGTGTTGAGGATGTTGCCGCTTTGGACGGTGAGTTTCTGGGAGGGGCCGCCAGTGCCGATGCCGACGTTGCCGTTGCCCTGGACGTTAAACAGTACGGTCCCTAAGCCGCTGGAGTTGCTGCCGCGGACCGCCAGGAGATCGGTGGTGGCGCCAAGCGTGGTGTTGGCATCCTGGATGTCCAGGCCGCCCCGGGTGCTGTCGAGCTTGATCTCCGGCGTGGTGCCGCCGGTAGAAAAGTTGTAGGCGGTTTGCAGGGTGGCGTCGCGCATCATATCCAGGTAACCACCGCCGTTTTGTGAAACCTTGAACGTGTTGGTAGTTGAGTCAAAGTACATCTTGCCTTGCCCCGCCAAAGAGACAGACGGTGCGGCCATACCGCGGACAGACAACACACCCTGCAAGTCAAGCGCAGTGTTGGGCGAGGCCGTACCGATGCCGACGTTGCCGCCAAAGTAGCTCTTGGTGCTGCCGGCGGTATAAACAGCGTAGTTGTTAGTGGCGGTGGTAAGGTCGGCAACGTACAGGCCGTACTGATTGGTCATGGTGCCGGCGGTACTAGCGGCCGCTACGTACAGGTTATGGGCGTTGGTGATGGTGTGGCCGGCACTGACGTTAATCTTGGAGTAAACGTTGTAGACGTTGTCGGTGGTGCCGCCGTTACCCGTACCCTCGGTTATGGTGGCGTTACCGAACAGTTCGGCGATGTTGCCCGAAGTGTGGGCCGCGCGCTGCACAGAGTAGGTGCCATACTTTTGCCCGGTATCGGCCACGTTGTAGTTGGTGCGGAACTGCTGCCCGATTTGCGCCGCCGCCACCGCAGTATCGTAGATTTTGAAGACATGCAGCGGCGAGGACGGGTTGGTAAGTCCGATACCGATGCTGCTGCCGGCAAGGATGGTTCCGGAAACATTGATGTTTCCGGTTTGAGCGGTGCCGGGGGTGGTCGATTGCAGGGTGACGCAGTTTGAACAGGCGCCGGCGCTAACAGCGTCCAACTGGCTCTTGGTCGCAAATTCGTTGCCATTGACGGCGTTGGCGCCAATGACCCGGCCGCTGAACTGGCCGACAATGCCGGTGCCGCCCTGGACATCAAATTTGTAGCCGGGAGCAGCCGTGCCGATCCCCACGTTGCCGCTTCTGGTAACGGTCAGCTTGTTGACGGCGTCGCCGTTATCAATAACCAAGAGGTTGGGGTCGCGGTAGGCGGTCAGGCCGGAGGCGGTGGCGCCCTGGTAGGCGGTGTCGAGGGTAAGGGTGAGGTTGTCGGTGATGGTGGCGACGGTAAAGACTTCTG
>JAHWKN010000033.1 GCA_019347875.1 Candidatus Parcubacteria bacterium | reverse complement strand
CCGGGTTATCGGTGTCGCTGGCTGCGGCCGCGAACTTAACCGAGGTCTCGTTGGTCCAGCCGCCGGTGGCAATGGCCACATCGGTGGTCTTTTTTTGAGCCAACGCGGCGGGGCTGGCGGGGGCAGCGTTGCCGCCCGAAGCGGCGGTGGTTATTTCCGGTATGACGGAGTAGGTGTTAAGCAGTGCGCCGTCAGACTGAACTACCCGGAAACAGTAGGCGGTACCGGCCGGCGCGCCATTATCGCGTAAAGCAAAGTCCCACTTGCCGTCCTGCCCGACGGTAATTAAAGAGGTAGAGGTAAAGTTATTGACTTCCTCGTACGTCTGATTAACGATCGCGTCCGCACCGTGTGCCGGGTCGTTGGCATTAGCCGTTAAGGCCGCGCCGTCGGCCGGGGCCGGGTTTTCCTTGAAGGTGATAATGCTTGACCACGAGGACCAAACATCGTTTTTATAGGTGCCGCCATAGCCGCCGAGAACCCACAGTTTGTTGTCGAAGACGGTGGAAGCATGTTTATTGCGGGCGGACCAGGCGGCGGCAGCGGTGGCCTGGGTCCAGGTGACGCCGTCGGAGGATGACCAGACGTCGTTTTTAGTGGCGCCGTCATAGCCGCCTATGACCCAGAGCTTGTTGTCGAAGACTACGGTGGTATGGTGTTGCCGGGCTGACCAGGGGGCGGCGGTGGTGGCCTGGGTCCAGGTGACGCCGTCGGAGGATGACCAAACGTCGTTTTTGTAAGCGCCGTCATAGCCGCCGAGAACCCATAGCTTGCTGTTAAAGACGGCGGTGCTGTGGGCACGGCGGGCGGACCAAGCTGAGGCGCTGGTGGTCTGCGTCCAGCTAACGCCTGCCAGATTAACGTCGCCAAAGTTGCCGGTCGGCACATTGGCGCAGTTTGCTGCCGCGCCTTTGGCGGCATACTGAAGTTTAAGCTGTTCAGACCCGGCGGGCATGTCGGTGTTGCCGACATGCATGAGCATCCGCAGCCGGAACGCTGCGCCGGCGGAAGTTAGCGTGGCGGGCGTGTTCTGAGCCGCCAGCGCCGGTCCGACATCCGTCGAATCGGCATTATCAAACCAGCGGTAAGCCGATTGCTCGAGTGTCGGGTAAATGCCCCTGAGCGCCACTAGCTGGCCGATATTAACCGAAGCGGTGCCACTGGTAGCGGTCCGGGTGCCGGTGGCACCGACTGCTGCCTGGATCTGATCGGATCCCCTAATGGCTGTGCGCGAACCAGGGCTACCTCCGCCGGAAGCGACGTAGATCCGGTCTGTCATGGTGTCGGCCGTAATGGTGCTGCCGTCAGCCTGACCGAAAAAACCAATCAGCTGGGCCTTGGAGGCGGTAGTGGTGACGGAAGGAGCGGTAATGGTTGTACTGGAGGCGTTGGCCTGGCCGCCTTTAACGTCGATAGGGCTAGCCGTATCGATGCCGCGGTAGGCCACAATGACACCGGAGGCCTTCTGAACTCCCACCCAGGTCCACTCGTAACTGGCGGGTTCGGTCGCCCCCGCCACCCGGTAAAACACCTCCTGGCCAATGGTCAGGCCGGAGTCGTTGCGCTGAAGCGAGGTCCAGCCGGTGGGCGCCACGAAAAGCGTACCGGTACCGCCCCGCACGGTAATGGCGGCCACCATGACGTCGTTTTGCACTACGCCCGTAGGCGTGGCGATGGTCAGGCTGACAGCTCCGTTGGTGCTGGCAGAGCTGGCGTTAACGAACGACACGGCGGCCTGGGCCGAGGGTACCCACTCCGGCAGGTTTGACACCACCGAGCCCAGCACCAAAACCAAAATGGTCCAGGCCCGTACGCCAACATCGATCCCCCGCTTGACCGCGGGCGATGCTAAAATTTGCCGCGGGCGGCGGTAGATACCGTCGGTGTGGCGGCGATCAAAGTTAGAAATGTCTGTACCTCAAAACAGTTACGCTTAAAGCATAACTGTTTTAACCGAGAGATTCAACCGCTGTCAGGTTGTCCGGTTTAGCGCTTGCGCCGGGGGCGCCGGGCCTTGGCCCAGGCGCCGCGTCCGGTCGACCATAAGCCGATCAGTACGAAGGTGGCTACCAGTAGTCCGACTCCAATGACCCGCCACGGTACCACCCAAAAGCTAACCGTACCCTCGATCGGTACGTCACGCCGGCCGTCGTCGTACACCAGCACCAGCTTGGCGGTGTACTTGCCGAAACGCAGCTTGGTCAGCTGAGTTAAGTCCCACTTCAACCGCTGTTTCGGCCGCCCCTGATCGTCCAAGGCTTGCTCGTCACCGGCCACGGCCGCATAGACCGGAAAACCGTCCTGCCACTGGGCTGTGTAGACCCGGTTAGAGCCGGGCAGCACGTTGCCTAAAGTAGCGTTAACCTCGATGGGCGGATCGAGTTTGTTGTTGCCTTTGGTCAGGAAGATGTTGCCCCTGGGAGCCAGGTGGACGTTACCGGCATTCTTGACCTTGATACGAAAGGTGGCGGGCAGAAACTCATACACTTTCTTGTCGGCCGAAAACTCCACCACCTCGGCGGTGCGCTTAGCACCCGGGTTCTTGACGTCAAGCAGTACAAAGATGGCTACCGCTCCTTCAATGGCGGCCTTGCCCGGTTCGGCCTTGGCCGGGTTAGCCCGGGCAAACTGGACGGCGTAGTAGTAGCCGAAAGCGGCCGATCTAGGTACGTTGATGGTCATTTTGATGGTCTGCCACTCGTTGGGCGGGGCCGTGAAGGTAGGGCGGTCAAACGTGACCCAGTCAAAGTGGGTGTCTTGCGGCTGGCGGTCGGTTAGCGCTACTCTGCCCTCATCACCCTCCGCCCGGAACTTCTTGAGGGTGACCTTGAGCCGTTCCGGTGTAGCCCCGGCATTACGAATGCGCAGCTCGGTAGTGATGGTCTTACCCGGCTGGGCATCCACGGCGATGGGCAGGGGCGAGATCTGCAGGTTGATACCTTCAGTGGGGGCGGCGTGGGCGGGAAAGGCCGCCAGAGCCGTTAAGCCGACTGCAGCAGCCAATAGCAATGTCCCCACATAGTTCACCTAACTATCATAGCAAAGCATAGGCTTTATAAGAACAGTCAAAAAGACCGCTCGCTTGAAACGAGCGGTCTTTGAGTGGCGGGAGTTTAGAACAAGCCGCCGGCAACCACCGTGATAACATCGGTGTAGTCACTGGCAGCGGCCGTGGTCGAGCCGATGGCCGCGTTGTTGGTTAAGGTCAGGACCGCGTTGTCGGCTGTGCCGTTTGAGGTAGCGATGGTAGCCAGCGAGGTGTTGAGTCCACCGCCCCGACCGGCAGTGCCGCCCACAAAGGGCGTGGCTACCGCAATGGTACCGCTACCCCCGGTTTGTGAGGAGGTCACCCCGGTGTTGTAGCCCTCGGTCCCAGCGGTTAAAGTGCTGTTGGTGCCGGGGGTGGTTGAGGCGATAGTAGAGCCGGCCGCGGCGGAGTTGAGGCCGGTGTTGGAGTCTTTGGCCCAGGCCTGCCAGCCGTTTTTAGCATTGGTGTTAACGGTGGCGGTTCGTGGGGTCGGACTGGAGCTGACCGCGCCGGTCGAAAGCGTGCCCAGCGCATCGCTGTTGCCGCTTAAGGCGAAGCTAAAGGTCTGATTAACCGACGCCGTGACGGTGATCTGGTCGTCGCTGATGCTAGCCGTCGAAAAGCTGCCGGAGTCGATGGTGGCCGGTCCGGTGGCTTCCGTCGTCACGCTTCCGGCGTTACTGCTGGTAGCGGTCGATTTAACGGTTACGGCCGAGGTGCTGGTCCAGTTAAAGCAGTACAGTGTCCCGACCGTCAGATCGGTACTAGGGAAGGTTACGTCTTGACCAGATACGGCGGTAGCGGTGCCGATGCCCGGCCAGGCCGTACCGCCGGTGGGCCAGGCTAGGTTGGTGGTGCTAACAGTGAAGGTAGCGGCCAGGCCTAAGGTGTAGCTGGCCGGGAAGCTGACCTTGACCGTGGCTTCGGTACCCGCCGTGGCCGGTTTGGCGCAGACGGTGCCGGTGGTGCCGGTCGAGATCTTCATACGGTCGAAGCGTACCAGTACCTGCGACAGGGTGCCGGCGTGGGCCGGCAGCACCATAAATGGCGCTAACAGCTGAATTAGTAAAGCGGCGATGAGGCTTGGTGCTAGACGGCTGGTCGTTAGTTTGAGTTTCTGTTTTAGCATAAGTTTCCTTACATTTACACAATTTTGATACTACTTATGCTTAATAATGAATAACCACAAGCGTTATGTCAAGGGTTTTGTACCTAGTCGCGGCCTTAACCTGCTAGGACGATGAATCCCTTACTTTAGTACTAAGCTGTCGAGAATGGCATTAAACTCATCACTGTAGTCTCCCCCACTAGCATGACTAAGCGCTAGGGTGACCAGCAGTTCCCCTTTTACCGCAAAGGCGGTTTTTTCGAACCCTTCGTCCCGCTTAGTAAACACCACACCACTGTGTCGCGCTAGCCGCAGCGGCTCTTCACTATATAAACTGGCGTTGAGGCGGCGGAAGCGCACGCCGGAGTCTTCGGCTAAGCTGCTTTTGCTAACACTGATGGCTATCTCTTTACCGGAAGCGGCAATCAGATTAATCACTTCCAGCCGTCCCCCGTTTGGCTGCGTCGGCACCGGTCGGTAAGCCGACGGGTAGGTGAAAGACAGATACTTGCCGTTCAAACTATGGGGTGTGGTATCGGCTGACGGGAAGCGCTCGGGACCGGGCTGGCCGGTCTGAATATGGCCGACCGCTGGTGACGTGTTGATTCTGATGATGAGCCACATACCAGCGCCTATCAACGCTGTCGTGATCACAAACCCAACCACCCAGCGCCGCCGCCTGGTCACAACCCCACCCGGTCTAAATGGCGGCGAATATACCATAGTTCAAACCGATCCCCTAGCCAGAAGCTGACCAGTACAAGCAGTACCATTGCATACAGGGGCCATGCGATGGTTGTGGGCGGGATACTACCCGTTACGCCACCGCCGCCATCTGAGGTAGCACGTACTACCGCTACCAACTGCAGATACGCGCCGACACCTGCGGCATCGGTGGCCCGAATGGTAATTTTAAAGACGCCTCCTCGATTATAAGTATGCTTAGCGGTATATGAACCCAGTGCCGTCAGGCTGACTAGATCGCTGCTGCCATCACCCCAATCCCAATTAACGGCGTAGGGTGGCTGCCCGCCCGCCAGACGTATCGTCCACTGCAGCTCCTGGCCGACGTGAGCGCCTTTGTAGCCCTCGTCCGCCGTTATGGTTAGTTGTGATGCGGTTCGACTGGCTAGAGGGGGCACGTCGCTGGGCGTAGCTGATGACTGGCTAGACGGAGCCGGGGCCGGAGGAGCTGGCCGGTCATAAAAAACCGTCACCGGATCCGAATCGGGACTGACGGGTCCGGGGCGGTCATGCCGGGCAGTTAGCCGGTTGCTGCCCTCAAACAAGTCGATCTCCAGGCTAAACCGACCGTCCGGTCGGCAGAGCACGGAGCCGGCAATAACAGCGTTTTTTAGCACCGTCACCACAAAGTCCGGCGAGCAGGTGCCGGCAACGGTGACCGGAATAGCGCTAAACCGCTGACCGTCCGCAGGTACGGTAATGACCGGAGTTTGAGCCGTCTTAACCGCGGCGTTGACCGTAATGGTGTCACTTTGGGGCGGCGGTACGGCTATGGTAGACTTTGTCGCCAGCATCAAAATCAGCCCGCCTACAAGCGCCAAAAAAGCCAGCGCGGCATAGGATGTGTGTTCGTGCGGCAGTAAGCGGCCGGTGTGGCGGTGGTGACTGAGCTGGTTTCTAAAAAACGATAACATTGCCCCGATTATAACACTTATGGTTATAGCGAAGGGACAACGGTCCCGCTATATCCCCCTTGGCTGGTTTCCGGAAAACCGTGCTTGGGGCGGTTGGAAGCGTACGTACAGAAGCTACCACGCGTTCTTTGCGGGGCGGGGCTGCTTGATGTTAAGCCGGGCTGTTAACGCGAGCCGACAAACGTCAGGGCTTTACCGCTTTCACCCGCCCGGCCGGTGCGGCCGATGCGGTGGACGTAGTCTTCGTAGGTGTTGGGCTGGTCGAAGTTGATGACGTGCGAGACGAGGGGAATGTCTAGTCCGCGGGCCGCTACGTCGGTCGCCACCAGCACCTGGGCGCGGTTGCGCTTAAACGCGTCAAGCGCCCGCTGCCGCTGCGGCTGAGACTTGTTGCCGTGGATGGCCTCGGCCCGAAAACCCTGCTTGGTCAGGTGGTCCGCCAACCGCTGCACACCCCACTTGGTTTGACCGAATATCAGCACCTTGTCGAAGGCCGACTGACGCAGCAGATCCTCCAGGATTTGCAGCTTGTGCTCTTTGGAACTGGCCTTAATGATGTCCTGCTCGATGGTGTCGCTGGTTTCACCCGTGCGGACGGAGATGGTTACCGGGTCGGTCAGAATTT
>JAHWKN010000032.1 GCA_019347875.1 Candidatus Parcubacteria bacterium | reverse complement strand
GGGCAGGCTTTGGCGGCCTCCAGCTGAGATTGGTCCTTAGTGAACGTCATAATACCGTTAAAGGCCACGTAAAACCCGCGTTCAACCGCCCGCTCCATGTTGGTGCGGTTACCGGTAAAGCAGTGGACGATGCCGCGCAGCCCCTGGTACTCATCGACCGTGCGGAAGAAGTCATCAAAGGCGTCGCGCACGTGCCAGACCATCGGCAACCCCAGCTCCAGCGCCAGTTCAATCTGGAAGCGCAGCGCCCGCTCCTGGTCCGCTCGAGGCGAGTACTGTTTAAAGTAATCCAAGCCGCATTCGCCAATGGCTACGACGCTGCGGGCAGTGGGGAGTGAGGAGTGGGGAGTGAGGAGGTTGGCTCGGGCCAGCTCGGCGATGCGGTCAAGCGCCGGTTGGCCCTTGGCGGCGTCATGCGGGTGCAGGCCGACGGTGGCATAGAGGTTGGGGAGTTTTTGAGCTAGCGCCACCGCCTTGGCGCTGTCGTGCTCGTCGACCCCGACGCAAACCATCGCCTCGACTCCATTCGCCTGGGCGTTCTGTAGCACGTCATCTAGCCGGTCGGCGTACTGGTCGAAATGGATGTGAGCGTGGGTGTCGACTAACATCCCTCGGTTAAGACTTTGGTTGCTCTACCGGAGTAACGTCAAACTCTTCCAGTTTAGGGAACAATATACCGACCTGAGTGTTAACCACGCCGTCGGCAAAGGTGGCGGCGATTTTTTGGCTGGTTTCGGGCAGAAAGGGCAACAGCAGCTCCACCAGCTGCAGCAAGTCGGCCACCACGTGAGTTAGCACCTCTTTTAGGTGCGGCGGGTCGGTTTTGGCCAGCTCCCAGGGTTTTTCGGCGTCGATGTACTGGTTGAGCCCCTTAACCAGCTCCCAAACCTCCCCCAGCGCGCGGTCGAACCGCAGCTCGGCCATGGCCGGTTTAAACTCGCCCACATCGTGCGAATGAGCCGGCACGTTGCCGATCTGCCCATCAAGATACTTGTTGATCATGGCGGCGGTGCGCTGAACCAGGTTGCCCAGCTCGTTAGCCAGGTCGGCGGTGTAGACCGTCTTAAAGCGCTCATGCGAAAAGTCGCCGTCGTGGCCAAAACCAAACTCCCGCAGCAAATAATAGCGCACGGCGTCGTTGCCGTACTCCAGCGTCAGCTCGAGCGGGTCGATGGCGTTACCCAGCGACTTAGAGATCTTGGTGCCGTCGATGGTAAAAAAGCCGTGGGCAAAGACAGTCTTGGGCAGCGCCAGACCCGCGCTCATCAGCATAGCCGGCCAGATGACCCCATGGAACTTGATGATGTCCTTGCCCACCAGCTGCAGGTCGGCCGGCCACCAGTCACCAAACGAGCCCTTGGGATAGCCCGCGCCGGTCAGGTAGTTAATCAAGGCGTCAAACCAGACGTAAATCACCTGGTCTGGATCACCGGGCCAGGTAATGCCCCACTTTTGGGCCGAGCGCGAAATACTGATGTCATCCAGTCCCCGCTCAATAAAAGCCACCACCTCGTGGCGGCGGCTGGAAGGCTGTACAAACTCGGGATGGGCCTTGATGTGATCCAGCAGCGGCTGCTGGTAACGGCTGAGCTTAAAAAAGTAGTTTTCTTCCTTGAGCTGCTCCGGCTTGGTTTTGTGATCCGGACAAACGCCGTCGACCAGGTCCTCTGCTTTCACGAACGCCTCGCAGCCAACACAGTACAACCCCTCGTAGGTGCCCTTGTAAATGTCACCGGCGGCCTGCACCGCTTCTAAGAAAGCGTAAACCGCTTTTTTGTGTTCGGCCGAGGTGGTGCGGACGAAGCGGTCGTAGCTGATCCCCAGCGCGGTCCAGGTTTTTTGCCAGTTTTCGGCCATGGTGTCGGAGTAAGCCTGGATGTCGCTTTGCCCGGCCGCTTCGGCGGCGTTAACGGTTTTTTGGGCGTTCTCGTCGATCCCGGCCAAAAACAGCACGCTGTCGCCGCTCTGGCGCCGGTAGCGCGCCAGCACGTCCGCCGCAATGGTGCAGTAGGCATGGCCGATGTGGGGCTGGTCGTTGATGTAGTAAATGGGCGTGGTAACTGTGAATTTAGACATGCTTATTACCTTTGACGTTTGGCAACTGACATTTGACTCAGTTTGGTTAATTGTGACGATGGCGCCGCTTAATAACCGCTAAGCTAGCTCCCAGAGCGAGTAACGTTCCTAATAATACCATAGGCCGCCGGTCGGTCTTAACCCTGGTGCTGGCCAACACCTGCACCTGTTCGCCGCCATTACGAGCCAACCTGGCCTCATCCGGCCGACTCCAATCCGAGCCCCAAACCAGCCGCCTAGTCACCAGCCGCTGCCTGGGTGCTAGCGAACCCAGCGGCAGGATGGTCCGACCGATCAAAGCCTGGTTGTTACCGCTAGCCACCTGCCGGTCCGCCCGCACGCTGATACGCTCAAGCGCCACCAGCGGCAGTATCTGGAACCGCGTGACGGTGATCGACGCGTCGGGCTGGAGGGGCGCGCTATCACCGGCAAACTCGACGCTGGCCGCCTCGTACTGGTAGTTGGTGTCGCGGCGGCCGCTCATGACCGCCCCCGGCAGCCTATCCTGTTCGCCCCAGACCGCAAAGGCAAAGTGGTCAAGATCGGAACGGCCGAACTGGTCAAACTTCTCACCCCAAGTGGGATCAAGCGTCATCCAGCCAACCCCCGGCACGTAGGCCTCGACCCACGAATGCAGCGAATCGGCCACCCCTTTGGACTCCTTCAGGCTGCCGCTGTAGGCGTAACCCACCGGCATACGGGCCGGAATACCCTGGCTTCTAAGCATCGCTACCAGCAAATCGGAGTACTCCAGGCAAACGGCGTTAGAGGGGTTGGCGAGGGCGGCGGCGGCTCCCTGGCGGATGTTGAACTTAATTTTGTCGTTGTTGTAATTTAACTTTTCGATGACATACCGGTACATGGCCCGGACGTTGCTCGCGACCGGCGCGTTGTCGTCGGTCAGCCGCCGCGCCGCCGCGCCGACCTCGCCGTCGGTTTGCCAGTAGCGGGTGGAGCCGGTGTAGCGGCGCACCAGATCGGCCGGAATGTCGGAGCGCTTACCGGAAGCGCCGAGGTCATACTCTAAATACTTCACCTGCGCATCGACCCCCGTTCTAACTACGATCGACTGATTGGGTCCCAACCGGTAGTCGGCCAAGACGTTGCCGTCACCATCCAGACGGGTGGCGGTAGGAGCCGGCTCCAACGAATTAACATAAACCGATTGGTTGTTCATGTTAGGCGGCAGCGCCACCGTCAGCGTGCGGGGCCAAGGGCTGCGGTTGCGTAGCGGAAAGTTGAAGTTGGCGCGGTAAACACTGCGGTCGCCAAAGGTCAGCGCCAACCCCTTGGCTAGATCCTGTTTGCTAAAGTGATAAAATTGCCGCCCATCGCGCCTGCTGCTACGAGGTTGCTGAGTGCCCGCCAGGTGCAGACGGCCAAACCCTTCAGGCACCTCTACCGTTACGCGATAGTCGTCACCCTCTCCCCCGGTTTCGATCGAGGGCACAAAGACGGTGTGGGCGCCCCCCTTACTCTCAACCAAGCCTTTGGCCTGGTAGCTGACCCTAAACGCCCAGCGCCGCCCGGCACCGTAGATTTGGCGCGGAAACACCAGACGAATCTGCTGGTTACTGTAGCGGATGTCGCCGCGGGAGGCCGGTTTGACCGCGCTGGTAGCCGGGATTTTGGCGCCGTCCGCGTAAGCCGCCGCCAGTCCCGTCACCTCCTCTACCGGCGTTGATAGCTTAAGCTCGGTCAAATACTGGCGGGCGGTGCGGTTGGTGATCTCGTACTCTTGGGTAACGTCAGTCACCCCGTCTGCCCCCACCCGGTAAGTCACGCTGGTATCGTAAGTAAAGCTATCCTGCGCCGCCGTGGCCGGTTCTGCGGCAAACGACAGCATCAGGACAGCCGCCCAGACCAGCGCAGCTAAAAATCCAGTCTGAGATCTCAACCCCGGCCCGAGATGGACCAGTGTCGGAGAAAAGAGTTTCACCACCTCATCATAACTTTTACGCTTAAACTGGGCAATTGATCAGCAAGGGGTAGGAACTTGCTTTATAAAAGGCTTTGTGATAATACTAACTCAGCTAGAAACGTCCCTTATCCGAGAGGAGGTGCCCAATGGCACCTGGTACGGCTTGCACCGAAACTAAGCGCGACGGCTTCTCGTTGCCGGACTGCCGCACCGAGCAGCACCTGAGAATCGAAACCGGATTGCCTAGGCATGGCTACACCTACTTGATGGTGGAGCCGAGCAGCGGCCATGTCATGGAGCTGCCCCGACCCAACGGGCCGGGTTATCAGCGGGCTCAGATTCTGGGAGCCCAGGTGAGCGGCCGGCCATCGACGGAAGAAGAGGTCGCGGTTATTCCGCTCTCACCTCGTCGCCCGGATCTCATTGCCTGGAACACGATCATCCGCGACCGCCCTTTGGTTCTGCTAGACAGCCGCCAGAACCTTCAAGTGACCTTCCCGGTCAAGCATCTTTGGGTGGAGGACGCACAGATCTTCTAGCCCAATCAGGAAGTTGCCGCCGGGTCTCTTTATGGGGACCTGGCGGCGCTCATTTTCGGCGAGCAGAGTTTTCCTCACTTTTGTTAAAGTATGCGCGATACCGGCTCGGCCATACCCCACAGGGTCTCAAAGATACTGCGCTGTGTCTGGGTAAACTGGCTGCTTTCGATTTCAAAAGCGTTAATTTCTTCACCCTTCAGGTACGCCTGGGCGTAGACGTTGTCGTATATGAAAGTCTCACCTCTTATGAGTATATCCTTTGGCCTTAAGCAGCGCAGTGTCTCGATATTGGCTCGGGATATTTTTGTACCGGTGTAGGTTCTGATTGAATCTAGAACCCGCTCACTTGGATTTACGATGACTTGCTCTTTGATGTCTCTCCGGCGTGACTCCCTGACGAAGTTCTCATAGAACTTCATCCCCACATATCTGCCCCTGCCCCACTCGCTGTACACGTAAACCATGTTTCTGGTTTTAAGCGTATTCCAGAATAGCTGGCGTGCGCCTGAAACGCCTTTATAATAACGCACCGTGGTAGCGGGCTGGGCTGCGACGGCGGGCAAATCCGTCAGGACTCTATCGAGGGCATCCAGGTTTGCCGTTAGCTGCTGAATCCGAAGTATTTTTTCATTTAGGTTATGCTTGAGAGAGCTAACAGGGTAGGGCTTTATGACCTTGTAATTGTTCTGGACTATTTCTTCGGCTAAGCCGTACTCAAAAAGGACCTTAAGAGATTCGTAAACTGAGCTGCGGGGGATCCCGGTCAAGGCGGCGATTTCATGCACCCGCAGGCTACTGCGCCGCACCAACAGTACATAAATTAAGGCCTGGCTATCTGTCAGCCCGAACTTCCGTAGCTCTTTGGTAATCTCCTGATCGTTCATAGTTCTCCCCGTGACGACGCGCTTCGTCGTCAGCTTGCAGTTTCTTTATCTGAGCACATAATGCAGACCAGATCAAGCAGAACGCTTGATCGCACCTCCGTCAACAGGAAGGAACCAACCGTGGAACTGCGCGGCGTCGAGTACGGTAGAGTGTTCTGCGCTCCGGGAGCGCGAGGATTCTTTGGTGAAGGTTATTGGTACCAGCGCGTCTTTCGTCTGTTCTTTGGCCGGGGCTTGCGCCGCGCTACTTTCGTGGGCAAGACCACCACCTGGCACCCCCGACTGAACCCCGAGAAGAAGCAGGGCAACATGCCCCTGCGCGACGACAACATCACCCCTAAGGAGTTGCGGCCCAAGAGCATCGTTATCAATTGGCGTAAAGCCCACGTCGTCAATGCCGTCGGGCTGAGCGGCCCAGGCGCCAGGTACCTACTCGAACACGGAAAGCGACGCTGGTTGCGGCGGCCATTGCGCTGGCAAGATCGAATCAAGCCGTTCATGATCTCTTTTATGCCGATAGCCCCAACCAAAGCAGAGCGGTTGCAGCAGCTGCGCGATTTCGTGTCGTTGCTGGCGCGCTACTTGCCCGAGTTCAAGGCCCCGGTGGCCCTGCAGCTCAACTTCGCCTGCCCCAATACCGGTGAAGCACCCGCTGAGCTGTTCGGCGAAATCGATGAGTCATTTGACATCGCCGAACACCTGGGCATAGCAGTCTTGGCAAACTTCAATCCGGTTGTGCCCCTGCAAGTCGCTAGACGCACGGCTGATCATCCGGCCTGCTACGGACTCTGGATCGCTAACTCGGTGCCTTGGGGCGATCCGCGCATCGACTGGCTGGAACTGTTCGACACTCTAGTCTCACCGCTGGCGCACCTTGGAGGAGGCGGCCTATCGGGCCCTCGCTGCCTACCGCTTAGTATTAGCAAACTGGTGGAGCTGCGCCAAGCCGGCGTGACCAAACCGATCATCATCGGCAACGGTATCCAGACCAAGCAGGCCGCCGAGTGGGCTTTCCGGGCCGGGGCCGATGGCATCGCGCTGGGTATTGTCGGCATGGTCCGCCCTTGGCGGATGCGCAGCATCATCAAGGCTGCCAACGAGCATCGGGCGGCCTAAACGCGCGCCGGCAAATGTGGGAGTAGATTCAGGGGCCCCCGGTACCGATACCGGGGGCCCATACGGGCGGTCAGATTGGCCGCCCGCTTTTGTTTTGTCAACGCGCACCGACCCATCGCCTCCAACCCTCTCCTCGGCGGTCCTACCGCCTACCCTCCTAACCTCCCTCTAAACCCTCCCTCTTCTACCTTTTGTCAGCAAAAGGTAGCCAAAACTGCCGAGTAGGTCGCTCACTCCAAGCCAGCCAAACCGCCACCGGCGGGCCTGCGGAACTCGCTCGCCTTTCGGCTCACTC
>JAHWKN010000031.1 GCA_019347875.1 Candidatus Parcubacteria bacterium | reverse complement strand
GGAAAAGGCCGAAACAGGCCGAGGACTGTTTGAGGACCGCTAGGGACGAGTTCCGCAGGCCCGGCCTTTTACGGGCTGGACGGCTTGGAGTGAGCGACCTACTTGGCAGTTTTGGCTACCTTTTGCTGACAAAAGGTAGGAAGGGAGGGTTTAGGAGGGAGGTTAGGAGGGATAGCGGTAGGGACCGCTGGGGTAGGGGTTGGGGGCGGCACAGCCAAGGCATGCCGCACCCTTACCCGTTAACAATCTCCCCTCCATTAGGATGCAGCACCTGGCCGGTCATGTAGGAGGCATCGCTAGAGGCCAAAAAAACATAGGCCGGGGCCACCTCGGTGGGCTGCCCGGCCCGCCCCAGCGGCACGTTCCCGCCAAAGCTCGCCACCTTGTCGGCCGGAAAACTGGCCGGGATTAACGGCGTCCAAATGGGGCCGGGAGCGACCGCATTGACCCGTACGCCCCGCTGCGCCAATGATAGCGCCAGCGAGCGGGTAAAGGACACGATTGCGCCTTTGGTCGAGGAGTAGTCGAGCAGGTGAGGACTGCCGCGGTAAGCGGTTACCGAGGTGGTGTTGATAACGGCCGCCCCCTCTTTCAGATGGGGCAGGGCCGCTTTGGTCAGGTAAAAGTAGGCGAATATGTTGGTGCGGAAGGTTTTTTCGAGCTGCTCGCGGGTAACCTTTTCCAGGCTGTCCTGGGGGTGCTGCTCGGCGGCGTTGTTAACCAGAACGTCGATCCTAGAGTAGCTGCCGAGAGTTTGTTCTACCGCCTGCCGGCAAAACTCCTCACCTCCGGCATCCCCCTTTAACAGCAGGCAGCGCCGGCCGGCCGCCTCTACCAGCCGCTTCGTCTCCTCGGCGTCGCGGTCCTCTTCCAGGTAAACGATGGCTAAGTCGCAGCCCTCCTGCGCGAAAGCTAGCGCCACCGCCCGGCCGATCCCGCTGTCACCGCCGGTAACAAGCGCCGCTTTACCGGCTAACCTTCCCGCTCCCGGGTGCCGGGGCGCGGCCTTAGGGCGGGGCTCCATGACGTGTTCGACCCCGGGCTGGTGGTCCTGTTGCTGCGGCGGCTGCAGCGGCTGCTGGTTTGGTGTCATTGATACGGCTCCCCTTTCTGCTACAAGATAGCCAAAACCGGGGGCGGCGGCATTGGTCCAAATTACAAACCGGCCTATCTGTGCTACCGTGATACTCATGAAGCTAGGCACCAAACAGGCCTGGGCAGCCGGCATTATCCTGATACTGGGGCTAAGCATCGGGGGGTACGTCGCGCTCAAACGACCGCCGGCGGCCCCGTCCGCCAATCTGCCTCCCGCCCCATCGCCGCCATCGGCCGCAGGGCCACAGGTGGTGGTAAGCAACCTCGATACGCCCTGGGCGATTGAGTTTGCCCCCGACGGTCGGTTGTTTTTGAGCGAGCGCGGCGGCCGGGTGCGCGTGGTTAAAAACGGCCGGCTGCAGCCCGAACCGGTGGCCAGGATTGAAGTCGCCGAGATCGACGAAGGCGGCTTGTTAGGCCTGGCGCTGGATCCGGACTTTCGGGATAACAGTTACATCTACCTGTACCACGCCTACCGCAGCGGCGGCAGGATACTAAACCGGGTGGTCCGCTTAACCGAACGCGACGGCCGGGCCGGTGGCAGTAAGGTGATTCTAGACAACATTCCCGGAGCCAGATTCCACGACGGCGGACGGATCAAGTTCGGGCCCGACCGCAAGCTCTATGTCACCACCGGCGACGCTCTCCAACCCGAGCTGGCGCAGGACCGCGCTTCACTGGCCGGCAAAATCCTGCGGCTCAATGCCGACGGATCGGTGCCAAACGACAACCCCTTCCCCGGTTCGCCGGTTTTTAGCCTGGGTCACCGCAACCCGCAAGGGCTGGCCTGGCACCCCGAAACCGGCGATTTGTTCGCTACCGAGCACGGGCCGCAGGCTCACGACGAGGTCAACCTCATTAAACCCGGCGCCAACTACGGCTGGCCTCGCCACGTCGGCAAAGTGCTTAGCCCCGCCTTTGATCCGGCTGTGGCCGATTATCGTGATCCCGTAATTGAAAGCGGTAACACCACTTGGGCTCCCTCCGGCGCCGCCTTTGCTGACGGCCTGCTGTTTGCGGGCTTGCGCAGCCGGACGTTGTGGCAGCTGACGCTGCGCGACAACCAAAGGGCGGGCGACTTGAACGCCCGGCTGCAAGACCGGTTCGGCCGTCTGCGTGATGTCGCTGTCGGCCCCGACGGTTCCATTTACCTTGCCACCGGCAACCGTGACGGCCGCGGCACTCCCGCGCCGGAGGACGACCGGATCATCCGGCTTAAGCCGTAGGGCCGCTAGCCGCAGAAGCGAGGTAAACTTTTTGTCATTTTGCCAAAAGACAGGCCGGGACGCGGCCTTTATAGTCAAAAGTAACTAAGGGAGGAAGCCATGAAACGGATCAAGCAGGAACACGGAGCCAGCACGGTACTCGTCAGCGTGGTGGTGGCGGCCGTTACCGCACTGGTGGTGGTGCTGATCGCCTTTGCCGCCACCGACGGAAGGGGCGAAGAGGGGGGCAACGACACCGACACCAGCCGGCAAGCGGTCGAAGCGCTGAGGCAAGAGGTGAAGGAGCTGCGGGAGGATGTTAAGCAAGAAGCCGACGATCTGCGCAAGGAGTTTAACCGCCAGGACACCACCACGCAGGAGACACCCAGCCAGTAGACTTCGAGTCTGTTTTAATCCAGGCTTTGCTGCAGCCAGCGACTGACCCCCGTCGTCGTTTTACTAACCGCCACCGCGGTTAGTACGAAGGTCTCATAGCTATGCAGTCGGCGCACCGCCTGCTCGATCTGGTCGAACTTTGCTTCGACCGACTCCATCATCACCAGCACCTCGTCGACCCGCTCAAGCGCGCCCTGCCACCAAAACCGCGACGCAACCGGCAGCTGCCGCGCGCAAGCGATCAGCCGCCGCTCCAGCAAGTCATTAACGATTGCTTCGGCCTCGGTTTGATTCGCACAGGTTAAAAATAAGATCATCATCGTCATAGCGGCATTTTATCATTAAAAGGTTTTGATCCCCCCGGTTGTTACCGGGGGGATCAAATGATCCGCAATTCAGCCTGAGGATTGGCAGGGGATGCCGTGCCAGCCGGTGTTACCGAGCCACATGTCGGCTCCAAGGGCAAAGTAGCCCGAGCCGTCGGGGGTAGGCTCCAGCTGCTCAACGCCCCGCACGACCTTATCCTTCGGGATAATCACGACGTCGAAGATGTTGGATCTCTCCTGCTTGTCGTTCTGAATGGTCCCCTCACCGAGAGTATCGTCGCCCCTCACCTGGCATTCAATCTGCACCTCATCGCCCAGCACACTGTGACTCTGGCTACAGTCTGTACCCTGCTTAATGACGACATTGAGAGCGTAGTACTCGCACGGCCAACCCTCGTTCACGGCCGTACCAGCCACAAGCTGGGGCGCCGGGTAAAGCGGTAGCCAGCAAGGGCGGCCGCAACCTTCGAAGTAATAGAAGTTGGGCTGGGCCTTGAACTTCTTACCCGGCTCCATGGTTGAGACGTCCTGCGGCCCCGGCGGGTGATCGGCTTCCGCCGGAATCAGCGGCGCCTCCGACGGAGCCGTCGCCGCCGCACTCGTTGAGCTTGGCTGTTCCTGCGCCGACTGCTGGCCGACGCTGCAAGCGGCCGCTACCAACACAATCGCGAGCAGTAGCTTCCTAACGTTTCTCATGCTCTACCTCCCGGTAGTCGACTCGCCCTGATGAGGTTGAGAGGATGCCGTGTCTTGATGACCTTTAATGTCGCCTTTTGTCTCCAGCACAGCGTCCGCCAGGATCAGTACGGCAAACGCGACCGCCAATATGGCGAGTATGACCGCCAGGTAATAAGCATGCTGCCACACATCGCTGCCTTCTCCCGCTAAGCGACCAAAGAGGCCGTAGGCGGCAGCCGACCCTGACAACGTGATGCATACAAATAGTGAGTAACCAGTCTTCACTTTGCCTCCTTGCATCGCCAGCTAAAGGACACTTACGGGCGCTTCTTTTGTTAAGGTGTGCGAACAAGTGCAAATTATACTACTTTAATTCTGATTTGTAAACTCTACAAGATTGTTATGTTCCTAGAGGCCGCGGCGGCTCCTTAAATGCGCTCGTAAAAAACCAGCTTGTAACCATCGGGGTCGCGAATCACGAACTCCCGGTTGCCCCATGGCCAGTCACGGGGCTGGCTGGAAGGACGCAGGTTTTTGTCTAGCAGGCTCTGATAGTAGGAATCAATTCCCTTAACCGACACATTAATGTATAACCCCGCCCCCTTCGGCTCGCCATAGGCCTCTTTTTGAAACGCCTTGTCTTGATCACGGGCGGTTTCTTTATTAACAAACTGGACTCTAAACTGACCCAGCTTAACTTCGGCCACATCCTTGTCCTGTTTGACCAAAGTGAAACCTAGCTGATGATAGAAGTCAGCGGTCTTAAACGGATCGGTGACGTATAGGCCTAATAGATTGAGATCTTGCAACATACGGCTATGTTACACCATTACGCGAGATTTAGGACTTTCGGCCCATTAGAGCCAGCAGTCGGGTTTGAGCATCGGCACCATCAGGCGCAGCCAGCTCCTCGCCTAACACGCCGGCCGCTCGCCAATCCTTGGCATCAACCTGCATTTTTTGTAAGCCAGCCTCGACCAGCTCCGGATCGAGGTTCTCATCAACCCCAAGGGCCCGCGCCAAATCCCAGGCGTGAATCAACAGATCTATAAACAGCTGCCAGGTATATTCCCGACCCACCACATCGCCGAAAGACAAATGCACCTTGCGGCTCATCGCCCCCTCCTGCCGCAAAGCCACCGTTGCTGCGGTGGACGCCGTTTTCCAAGCCAGCTTAGGGTCATCACCTAGAACGTCACCTACAAACCGGTCGCCCACTTGCTCGATGGTTTGTCCCTCGATTAACGGAGGCACCCACAGCTGCTCGTAAACCAAGTGCCGCACTAGCTGGCGCACGTCCCACTCAGTACATGGAGTGGGCAAGCTCCACTGATCATCGGTAATGCGAGTAACCCCCCGGTCAAACTCCTGACTAGCGAGCCAATGTAGAACGAATAGATTCATATCCTAACTCTTCTTCGAGCGGGGATCTTTTTCCAGCGGGCCGATGCTGTGGCCGCCGAAGCGGTTGCGCAGCGCCGACAGGATCTGGCCGGTGTAACTGGGATTGCGGTATGAGTCCTTGCGAAACTTGGCGGCCGCTTCGATGACTCGGGCTTTTACCTCCAACTGCCTGGCGGTTTTAACGGTCCAGTGCCCCTCGCCGGTGTAGGCTACCGTGCCGCTGACCTCCTCCAAATCCTGGCCGTAGAGCTTGAAGGCGTCCTCCAGCCAGGCCACCAGCCGCGACTCAATGACACTGCCGCGGTTGTAAATTTCGGCTACCTCGGCCAAGTCCAGTGTGTAATGCGAGCGCTTAATGATGGTGAAGCCTTCGGCGATCGCCTGCATCATGCCGTACTCGATACCGTTGTGAACCATTTTGACAAAATGCCCGGCGCCCGCCCCCTCAAACATCCGGTAGCCTCCCGGCACCGACAGATCGCGCCACAGCCGCGCCAGTTTCTCGGCCTCGGCTTTGTCGCCGCCGATCATCAGTGAGGCGCCGTGCCGGGCTCCCGATGGCCCGCCGGACACGCCGGCATCGAGGAAAACCAGTCCGTACTTGGCCAGTTTGGCGGCCCGCTTGATGGTGTCCTGGTAGTAACTGTTGCCCCCATCAACCACGATGTCACCCGGCTCTAGAAACTTAACCAGTCCGCCCGGGCCGAACAAAGCGGCGTCAACCGGTTTGCCGGCCGTCAGCATAATCCAGACTAAGCGCGGCTTGGGCAGGCGCTTAACCAGCTCTTCCAGGCTGTCCGCCGGCTTAACGCCCTCGGCCGCCAGTCCCCGGGTGACGCTGGCGGTGCGGTTGTAACCCGTCACCTCCCAGCCGCGCTCAGCCAGCCGCGCCGCCAGCCCGGCGCCCATTTTACCCAGGCCGACCACGCCGATACTGGCCGGCTCGCCGTCCGCCGGCGCCGCCTGATCGATGACCGCCGAGCGCCGGCTGGGCTCATCGCTGTCGGGCTCGTAACTGTCAAGCTCCACCCGTCCGGCTTGCCAGGCCCCCGCAATCGGATCGACAAACCGCCACATCGCCCGCACCTCAGCGGTCGAGATAAACAGCGTCTGATCGCCTACTATACAGTCCAGCAACAGCTTTTCGTACTCCTCGGTGTACTGCGACTTCTTGACCTCACCGCGCAGTAGAAAGTCCAGGCTGCGCTCCTCTAACACGTAGCCCAGCCCGGGCCGCTTGGCCCAAAAATGCAGTCTGATGCCTTCATGCGGCTCTAACGCAAACACGATTTCGTTACGGTAATGCTCTTCCGGCGGACACAGGCAGGGCGTGGGGTGCTTAAACCTCACCACGATCTCTTTGCGCGCTTGGCCCATCCGCTTGCCGCTCTCCATCACCACCGGCACACCGCGCCACTTGATTGCATCGAGGTAAGCCTTCACCTTAAAGTACGTCTCGGTGTCAGATTTAGAATCGACCCCCTCGATACCGCGGTAACCCCGGTACTGCGCCCGATAGGTGGTCCGCTCGATCTGCGAATCGTCCGGCGGCTGCAGCGTTTCCAGCAACTGGCTGCGTTTTTCGCGAATGGCCCGGTCGGTCAGTGCTCTTGGCTGGTCCATCGTCACAAACGCCAGCATCTGCAGCAGGTGGTTTTGGCCAACGTCCCGCAAAGCCCCGACGCCATCGTAAAAAGGGCCGCGTTGCTCGACTCCCACCGACTCCCACAGCCGGATGTCAATGCTGTCGATAAACCGGTTGTTCCAGGTTTCTTCAAACAAATTATTTGAGAATCGAAAAGCCATGATGTTTTGCAGCATCTCTTTGGCTAGATAGTGATCGATCCGGTAAATCTGCGACTCCTCGAAGTAACGCGCCAGCAACTCATCGAGCTGCCGCGCGGTAGCCTGATCCTGCCCGAAGGGCTTTTCGATTAGCACCCTGGTCCAGCCGGTTTCGTCACTACAAGGCTCGGTCAAGCCCGAGCTGGCCAGTTGAGTAATGATCAGCTCGTAAAAACCGGGTGACACCGACAGGTAAAACAGCTTGTTGGCGCACACCCCCCAGCCGTCATCGATGGCTTTAATCTTTTGATCCAGCCGCCGGTAGCTGCCCTCGTCCTCAAACCGCCCCAGATGGTAGCTAAACAGCTCTAAAAACCGGTCTAAGTCGGTGGCCTTGCCCGCATGTTTTTGGACTACCTCTTGCAGATAACCGCGCAGCACCGCGTCGTCCCAGTCGCGCCGGCCCACCCCCACCACCGCCAGCTGGTGCGGCAGCATTTTTTTGGTAAACAGGTCGTACAGCGCCGGCACGATTTTTTTGGCCGCCAAGTCACCGGTTACTCCCAGCAGAATCAAAACGGTGGGCACGTTCTTGTTGGCACCGATGCTGGTTAACACCTAATAAAACCTTTATGACTCACTCCTCACTCCTCACTCCTCACTCCTCACTCCTCACTCCTCACTCCTCACTCCTCACTCCTCACTCCTCACTCCTCACTCCTCACTCCTCACTCCTCACTCCTCACTCCTCACTCCTCACTCC
>JAHWKN010000030.1 GCA_019347875.1 Candidatus Parcubacteria bacterium | reverse complement strand
TTAGGAGAGGGAAAGGCGGTAGGGCCGCTGCGATGAGGGGTGGGAGGTGAAAAGGTTAGCCTTGAGGCTGGCCTGCTCTCTGGAGGCCGCAAGCTGGATCAAGAGCCTACAGGCCCCTAAAACCTCCTTAGCACGAAGTTAACCACCGCGTAGGCCAAAACAGCCACCACGATACCGATAACGGCGTACAAGATGGTGTCTTTGGCGCTCTTGGTGCCGGCCGGGTCGCCGCCGGACAAAACGTAGCGCAAACCGCCGATAATAACCATAATAACCGCTATAGCGCCCACCAGATAAATCAGTATGTTAGCCACCGACCTAAAGCCCTGTTCGAGCGTGGGCCCGGGGATCCCGCCGCAGTTGGCGTTGCCGGTGGCTCCGCGGCAGGCCTGTTCTTTCGGTGTCAGCGCCAGCGCGCGGGAGGGGAACAAAAGCAGCGCCGACAGCAGCCAGTAGGCGCCGGGCAGCCTCTTAAAAACGCCGCTGCCTTGATTGCGGGCCGCCTGGTTGAAGGTTGTAAGCTCAAAGTTGAAGATTTTCACGCTGTTACCCTATGTTAGTTAGTATAAACTGGACCGCCGCGTAGGCAAAAATGGCCATAATCAGCCCGACGACGGCGTATAAAATGGTGTCTTTGGCCCCCTTGGTGCCGGCCGGGTCGCCGCCCGATACGACGTAGCGGAAACCGCCGATCACAATCATCACAACCGACGCGGCGCCAATGATAAAGATGAAGGTGCCCACGCCCTTATCAAACACCCCGCTGGGCCCGAAAATAGCGGTGCCGCCGGGACAGCCGATGGCGTTAGAGCTGCCCTGGCAAGCCTTGTTTTTGATCAGCTCGCTGGGGGTGGCGGCCAGGGCTGGCAGGGGGGATAGGGCAAGAGTAGACAGCAGACCCCAGGCAGTAGACCTCTGCTTGACGATTTGGCCTAAAAACCTATGAATGTTCGTAAAAGCTGTTTTCATGCTAACTAATCCTCGTGCTTACAAATGTTACAATCCCAAACGCCAGCAGCGTCACTATCAGGCCGATAATGGCGTACAAAATGGTATCCTTGGCGCTCCTAAGCCCGCTCGGGTCGCCCCCCGACAGCGTGTACTTAACGGCGCCGATCAGCAAAAAGACGACCGCCAGCGAGCCGGCCGCGGTAAAGACCATGCCAATCAGGCTGCTCAAGCCCGTGTCCAGGCTGACATCGGGCAGATCCAGGGCGGTTGGCCCGCCCAGACCGGCCAACAGAGCCGAAGTTAATCGATACATCAGCTAAAGCTCTCCGAAATAAACGCCACCAGCGCGTAGGCCATCAACACGATACCCAGCCCCCAGACCGCGGTGTTGAGGATGATGTCTTTGGCCTTGGTCACCTTAGAAGGGTCTCCCGATGACGTGATGTAGGTGATGCCGCCGAAGATGATCATGGCCACCGCCACCAGCGCCGCCACCGCCAGTAAGATCTGGATGACGTTGGCCAGCAGAAAGCCGACGTCGTTTAGGCTGTCGAACACCACCTCACAGTTAGCCCCGCGCAGGTTGCGATACAGATCAGGCAGCACGTTGTTCCCGGCACAGTTGGGTGCAGCAAACAAAGCTTTAAATTGCATTAAATTAGCCCCCTAAAACACATTAGGCACCAGGTAGCGCAAGATTGACGCCATCAGGATAAACAAAATCAAGCCGCCGACCGCATTGGCCAGTCGGCCCTGTGCCTGCTTAATAGCCGCCGGGTTGCCGGCCGCGGCCATCCACTGGATGCCGCTAATAATAATGGCCGCCACCGCCGCCAGTCCGATCAGGCCGGAGGCAAACTTAATAATCCCGCGCAGATAAGCATAAATCGGGCCGCCGGATCCGGGGGCACAACCGACGTCGATGCTGATGTCGACTCCATCACACTTGGCAGCCATGGCCTTACCGCCCGCAACTCCCAGCAATGCTAAGCCTAGCGCAACCAAACAGATTAGCAAAATAGCTTTCACACCAAGATTGTATCTGAAACCAGCCGATAAGCGCAAGCGTCTTTGGGTGAAGCCGCTCCATTTCAACGGATACAAACAAGATAATTACGCCAAAAAGAGGCCTGGGATATTGACAAAGTTGTTATGTTAATGTATAATGCCCGTGTGAGTCGCTAATAGCGGCTAGTTCTTCCAATAGCTCAACAACCAAGGAGGTCGCCAAGATGGCGATGACCCAGAAGGATCGTCCTCAGGCCGCCTCCGGCGACCCCAACCCCGACCGGGACACCGCCGGTTACTACCGGTGGCTGTTTCTGTTAGTCCCCGGAGCCTTCATCGGCGCCCGGGAAGCCCGCCGCGACGGCCGCGACGACGTAGCCAAGAAGATGGTGAAGATCGGCGTGGCCCTGTTCATTGGTTTCTTGCTGTTCTTCGGCTTCATCGCCTACAGGATCAGCCAGAGCACCATCGAGGCCCTCGAGGGCCTCGACCAGCCGCTGGCAGAAGAGGGGACACCGTCGTACGGCAGTCAGCCTTCATCAGCCCCGCAGCTTGATGTACCACCTGACCTCGACCAGCCGCGGCTGCAGCAGCAGCTTGAGGCTTGCCGGGCAGCTGGCGGGGCAGGACTTGCCACCGGTACAGCTTCCGACACGTTCACCGAAGCCATCGCCAGCTACCATCACGCCTTGGACCAGGCCTACAGCAACAGCAACGAAACGCTGCTGTTGTGCGCCTACTACGACCCCCCTGGCCACGACGCCTACGCCTTCCACCACAAACGCATCCTCGACCTGGCCGTATCGGGCCAAGTGGACGAATCCGTCTCGGTCGCCCTCGACCCCATCCAGCTGAGCCAGACGACCAACCCGCCAAGCCGCACCGGTTGCTTCCGCTACCAAGCGGGAGACACCGTCGGCGCCGTGTACGAAAGTACCCTGGTGCTGGTTGACGGATTCTGGCTGCTGGAGCGGCACGACCGCGACCCCGTCTCAAGCCCCTGCGCCTGACCTAGCGGTGGGCAACGCCCCCGCCGAAAGAGCCCCCGTGCTGTTTTGGCGGGGGCTCTTCTTATGCCCGAGGCTTTCGATTTGTTATAACGCTTAAGGTTAATGTAGAATGAGAGGGTATGAAGGTGGCCCGATACGCAATCTTAACCGGACTGGTCGTGGTGGCGGCAGCTATTGCCCTACTTTACCCCCAGCGGGCCCTGGCCCAAGGTGAAAAGTACACCTGGGAGGGAACCAATGTCATTGTTGGATCCGGCGGCGAGTACCGGCAGCCGGTAAAGTTCAACAAAGTCACCCCCATCCGGGGCGCTAGCGACTACAGGACCAACGGCACGGTTACCTTTAAAAACGGCTGTGTCAGCCAAATGCGCATCCATAGCTTTAAAGGGGAGCCAGGCAAAGCCGGATCGGCGTCAATTAGTTACCTGCGCAACTCGCGCGATAGATGCACGGCCAACATTACAGAACCCGGGATCAGCGTGGCGGCCCCCGGTGGGAGCGGTGGCGGAGGCGGCAAAACCGAAGAGCCCGATGGAGGCGGTGACGGCGACGACGCTGTCGACGGCAACTGCTTGCAGTCGGCCGGAGCTTTCTCGTGGATTCTTTGCCCCCTGATTAACCTGGGGGTTGAGACCGTCGGCTCGTTAACCAAGATGATCGAGCAACTGCTGTATGTGACACCGCTCAACCCGCAGGGCGGCCCCGACGAGAGCGGCCTGTACGGCGTCTGGAAGGCCATGCGCGATCTAGCCAACGTGGTGTTTGTGCTGGTGTTTTTGGCCATCGTCTTTTCTAACACACTGTCGCTTAACATCGATGCTTATACCATCAAAAAGCTTCTACCGAAACTGGTTGTGGCCGCCGTACTCGTCCAGGCCTCGTTTTTCTTGTGCAGCATCATGATCGATGTCGGCAACGTGGCGGGCCGGGGGGTCGGTACGTTGATCAACACCGCGGTACCGCCGCCGGACACCCAAGTGCCGCCTGAGTACGAAGGTTTTCGCAAGAATCAAACCCCCGGGCCCAGCGCCGGCGAAAGGGCTGCCGATATTGGCGGGTGGCTGACGGCCGGGTTGGTCGGAGCTTTTGTGATTGCCGCGGCGGCATTCGTCACCATGGTGGTCGGCCCCGGCGTCATCGGGCTGGTCGTCCTGTCGCTGGCCATTGGCCTAATCGGCGTGTTTTTAACCCTGGCGGCCAGAAAGCTAATCATCGGCATGCTGGTGGTGCTTTCACCTTTGGCCCTGGCCGCCTGGGTACTGCCCGGCACCGAAAACTTCTTTAAGCTGTGGTACAAGAACCTGACCAAGATTATTTTAATGTACCCTTTGATCGTTCTAATACTGTCGGTTTCGGGCGTCTTAAGCCAGGTCGCCCTCTCCGGAGACAGTAAAAGCGTTAACAACATCATGGCCAGCCTCATCCCCATCATCGCCTTCTTCTCCATCCCGGCCACCTTTAAGATGTCGGGCAGCCTGATGAGCGGCGCCTCGAACGCCATACTGAGCCGCAGCCGGCCTTTGAGTAAGCGGGCGCTGAAACCGGCCCGCGAACTGGGCAAAGAAAAAAGCTCTCTGGCTATGAAGGACTTTAAGGTGCCGAAACGTCTGCAAAATACCACGGCAGGCAATATTATGGGCAAGGGCGGGCGGCTGGCCGGGCGGACGGTTAGCGGCAACTTGTTCACCTTCGGCGCCATCGGTCGCCGAAAGCGGGCCGTAGCCTATGAAAGCGCCCGCGACGCGCAGCTGAAAGATGCCGTGTCCGCCTTTAAAGAGGCTGGGATCACGTCAAATAAAGACCGCATGGCGATAGCCCTGGCAGGCCTAAGGGGTGAGAAGAGCCACAGAGGCGTGTCTTTAAACGACTATGTTACCGAAGCAGCTATTAAAGAGATGGCTGCCAACGGGGCCGCCCCAGAGCTGCAAACGCTATATGATGGTGGTGAGTTCAAAGAGACTCTCCCTGACGGTAAGGAAGTAACGCGTCACGTTGAAGGCCTCTATGACCACGCCCGCGACGAAAGAAAACACATTACCGATGCTGCCGGTAATAAAGTTAGAAATCCCAACTATGGTAAAAGAATTCAAATAGGCACCACGACAGACAAGGAGGGCAAGCCTGTGCCGGTCTACAAGAAGGCAGGCTTCCGTTCAGCCCAGGCAGACGACCTATGGGCGCGTGGGCTAGAGGGCAAAGGGTCCGCTCTTATCGGCCCGCTTAGGCACGCGGTTCACGGCCAAAAAGACGCTGCTCTTGAAACTATGTCGGGCTCGAACCTTGGGGGCATGCACGGCGCCGAGGCCAAGGCCTTAGACATGGTGGTACAAGATCCTAGTAAAGGCCTTAACGGTTTGCAGGCGATGGTTGATGCCCTGCGGCAGGTAGGGGAGACCGACACGCTTCGCAGTAGCGTAGCCAGCGAAAACTTAGCCGTTTTCCTCGAGAACGCGGATAAGTTTGAACAGACTGAGGTCAAAGTTGCCGGCGTCCCGAGTATTAAAAACGGTAAGCAGCTGATTGAAAAGTACGTTACAGAAGGTGGTGGCGGCAAAGTAACCATTCAGGCCATCCAGACAACCGGCGGACCTGCGCCTGCTGGCGAGGGTGATGCGGGCGGCGGCGGTGGAGGCGGGGGCGGCACTACAGGAGGCGGGGGCGAAGCTGCGGCGCCGGCTGGGGGCGGAACGGGTGGCCCAGGGGCGGCCGTGGCTTCCTTTGTCGATGATCGAACCGCGAATCCATATGTCGATACCAGTGGCCGGCCCTACAGTAATGATCCGTTGGCCTCTACTACCGTCGCCACGCCCGTAGTCACGGCGTCCGCTTCCGCTCCGCCACAAGTAGCACCCATCGCACCTTCCGCGCCAGCCACCTCAAGCGCTCCATCCTACTCAGAAGAACCGGTGGTTATGCCGGCTGCGCCGACGGCGCCGACGGCTGGCGGCCGGGCCACTGGAGCGCCGAAGCCACTCAGCGAATTTGCTTACCGTGACGACATGGGCAAACTGGTATCAATCAGCGCCGCCCGGGCCCAGATGCTGCGCGAAAGCGGGCGGGGGGATAGGGTGATAGATCTGCGCCGCCACTAGCGCCCCTACCGCTGCCACCGTCCGATCCTGATTAAAGCCTCTCTGCCCCACCTTTATACTTAACCCTTCATACGTTATACTTATGCTTAATGGCGCAGTATAAAGTCCCCCAAAACGTCGAGGCCGAAGACAAGATCATCGGGCCGCTGACCATGAAGCAGTTTATTTACGCGGTCATGGGCGTGATGTACGGCTTCCTCAGCTTCCAGCTGTTTAAGGGGGCGCCGGTCGTCTTCATTCTGGTCGGCGTACCGCCTACTTTTTTGCTACTTATGCTGGGTTTGTACCAGCGCCAGGACCAGCCGTTTGAGGCGCTGTTTTTGGCGCTGGTCAACTTTAACGTCAAGCCGCGCCGGCGGGTGTGGCATAAAGAGCCGTTAGCCGAGGCGTTCAAGATCGAGGCACCCAAGGTAACCGTCGAGGCCGCCCGGCGCGACCCCCGCCAGGTACGCGGGCAGCTGGAAAAGCTGGCGGCCATCGTCGACACCCGCGGTCTGGCGGCCAAACGGCCCGAGATCCAAGAGCCGGGCCTGCACGCCGCCCTCGATCTAGGCGACCGGCTGGGCGCGCCCCAGCTGCATGCCAGCCTGCAGGCCGACGGCGCACCCGTCGAGCTGGTCGAGGACATCCTGGACTTTAAAAAGAACCCTAACTCCCAAAACCTCGAAGCCTTGCTGGCCGGGGCGGCCGGTAGCGTCCGCCAAGCCGCCGTCGACAAAATGAAACAACCGGTGCGGCCATCGCCGGCCAGCCCCAGCGCACCCTCCCACCCCAACCAAAGCGCAAGCGGGATGACAGTCAACCCTATAGCCGGTATACTAAAAGCAGCCATGCAGAACGATGCCCTAACCGTCAGCCAGCTGGCTAGCCAAGCCCAGCGGACACAGGCGACGGAGAACAGGCAGTAGAGGAAGTCATGCCAAACACCCCGCCAACCCCCAGCCAAAGCACCCAGTCCAGCCTGTTGATCAACGAGATCAAAGACGGCGTCGCGGTGATGCAGGACGGCAGCCTGCGGGCGGTGGTACTAACCAGCGCCATCAACTTCGACCTTATGAGTACAGCCGAGCAAGACGCGGTGGAGTTTTCGTTCCAGGGCTTCTTAAACTCGCTGCACTTTCCCATTCAGATTCTAATAAAGTCCCAAAAAATCGACCTCGACAACTACATCGAAGGGCTGCAAAAGCTGCGCCAGGACCAAGCCAACCCGTTGCTGGGCGAGCTGATGGACGACTACATCGTCAACATCAAGGGGCTGGTAGAGGAGGTCAACATCATGGATAAGCAGTTTTTCGTGGTGGTGCCGTTCTTCCCCGAGGCCGCCATTACCAAGGCCAACCTCGTCACCAACCTGCAAGCCATCTTTAAGCCCACCGGCGTGGTAACGGTGGAGGCGGCCGAGTTTGAGCACGCCAAAACCGAGTTAACCCAGCGGGTCCAGCTGGTGACCAGCGGCCTCAGCCAGCTGGGGCTGCGGGCCATCCCCTTAAACACCCAGGAGCTGATAGATTTGTACTACTCCAGCTACAACCCCGACGTGGCGGCCAACCAGAAGCTGATCGATGCTACCCAGTTCCAGTCGGCCGCCGTCACCCGTGGCGAGGGGCCGAACCCTCCGGCGGCTGCCGGACCGCCGCTGGGAGGAGGAGCCTGATGCTGGGTAAGAAAACCGACCCCATCTCCGCCGCCGAAGCGCAGAAGCTGCTGAAGGAAGCCGGCGTCGGCAACCTCAAGTTCAAGCTGACCAACCGCAACGTGCCGATGCCGTATACGCCGGTGGGCGTGTTCCTGATCGACCAGTGGCGGCAGATCGGGCTCAACGTCGAGCACGAGCAGCTCGACACCAAGCTCTACCAGGCGTCGCTGCGCGGGGGCAATTACGAGGCCGGTCTC
>JAHWKN010000002.1 GCA_019347875.1 Candidatus Parcubacteria bacterium | reverse complement strand
AACTCGCTCCGATTTCATCGGGGCTCATCCGGCAGCTGCCGGAAGTCCTCGGCCAGTAATTAAATACCTAGATAAAGCTTAACGCTAGCTCCCGGCGATCTACGATTTACCAATCCCGAACCCCGAATCCCTCTTACCATCCCCGAGTATTGGAGCGAACCCCAAACAGCCGAACCGCCAGCGGCGGATAAAGCCGAGGACTGTTTGAGTGAGCCGACAGGCGAGCGAGTTCCGCAGGCCCGGCCTTTTACGGGCTGGATGGCTTGGAGTTAGCGACCTACTCGGCAGTTTTGGCTACCTTTTGCTGACAAAAGGTAGAAGAGGGAGGGTTGAGAGGGGGATCAGGAGGGAGAGAGGTAGGGACCGTTGCGTAGAGATTTATGGGTGATGAACGGTCGCATGCTCTGATTGAGCCGAAGAGCTGACAATGCTGCTGAAAAAGACAAACACCCCTGGTCAGGCTAGCGCGCTGCAACCTCCGCCGCACCGGCCAATCTGCCGGCCGGGCGCAAGCTAGCTTTGATAAACGAGTCAAACAACGGATGCGGCCGATTGGGCCGGGACTTAAACTCCGGGTGAAACTGGCTGGCTACAAAGAAAGGGTGTCTGTTTAGCTCGACCAGCTCGACCAGCCGCTTATCCGGCGATAAGCCGGCCAGCACCAACCCGGCGGCACTCAACCGCTCGCGGTAAGCGTTGTTAAACTCGTAGCGGTGGCGGTGCCGTTCTTTGATTCGGTGTGAGCCGTAAATACGGTAGCTTAAAGACGCCTTGTCGAGTACGCAGGGGTAATCTCCCAGCCGCATAGTTCCGCCCTTATCGGTAACATCAGCCTGGTCGGCCATCAGGGCGATCACCGGATGCTTAACTTTAGGATCGATCTCGCTTGAGTTAACCTCATTGGTTCCCAGCGCCTGGCGGGCCACCGCGATAACGGCGGTCTGCATGCCCAGGCACAACCCCAAATACGGCTTGTTCTGCCGCATAGCGTAAGCTGCGGCCCTGATCTTGCCCTCCACGCCGCGCGCACCAAACCCGCCCGGCACCACGATGCCGTCTAGGCCGTCCAGTAAACTCAGGTTCTCGTCATCCTCCAGTTTTTCGGCATCAATCCAGACGATCTCGGCCCGGGATTTGTTGGCCCAAGCCGCGCTCTTAACCGCCTCAAAAACACTGGTATAGGTATCCTCGTGGTCCATGTACTTAGCCACCACCCCGATACGCACTACCGGCTCGTCAGGCTGCTTGATGACGGCGACCAGGTTACTCCACTCCCTCAGTTTAGGTTTGCGCTTGGGCAACCCCAGCCGCTTAGAGACAAAATAACCCAACCCTGACTCCTCCAGCATCAGCGGTACCTCGTAAACGGTTGGCGCTGTGGGCAAGGGCACGATACCGCCTTTTTCGACGTCGGAAAACAACATCAGCTTGTCTAGAATCTGCTGATTGACCGGCCGCTCGCAGCGGGCTATCACCACGTCGGGCGAAATACCGGCCGCCCGCAGGTCTCGCAGGGTGTTTTGGGCCGGCTTGGTCTTCAGCTCCTTACTGGCCTCCAGGTACGGCAGGTACACCAAGTGCATGTACAGCACATTCTCGGCCCCGACCTGGCGCTTAAACTGACGAATCGCTTCCAGAAACGCCAAGCTCTCGTAGTCACCGACCGTGCCGCCAATCTCGACGATGTGGACGTCGTGCCCGCGCCCCGTGGCCAGAATGCGCCGCTGGATCTCGGTGGTGACATGGGGAATAATCTGCACCGTCTTGCCTAGGTACTTGCCGGCCCGTTCGGCCGCTATGACCCCCGCGTAAATCCGCCCGTTCATCAACGAACTCTTGCGGTCAAGCTCTCGATCAATAAAGCGCTCGTAGTGGCCTAGGTCCAAATCGGTTTCGGCCCCGTCGGCGGTCACAAACACCTCGCCGTGCTCGGCCGGATTAAGCGTACCCGCGTCGGTGTTTAAGTAAGGGTCACATTTTTGAATGTTTATTAAAAATCCTCGGGCCTTTAAGATGGTGCCCAAGGAAGCGGCGGCGATGCCTTTACCAAGTCCCGATAAGACTCCCCCCGTGACAAAAACGTACTTTGTTTGTCTGTCTGCCAAGCTCTCCCCTCAACCGTTAGCGGCATTTACGTCAATTGTAGCCATAAACTCGACGGCCGTAAAGACGGGATTGTGTAGCCGCCTAGAATACAGCTCACTGGCTTGGAACGATAGAAAAAGTGCGCCGTTTAACGTCATGCTCAGGACGCTAAGGTTAGCAACCCGCTAAGTAACGGCAAGCAGGCGCCTTTGAAACACTTTTAAGCTACTTCAGCAGCTCCAGCGCCCGGTCCAGCTGCGGATCACGGCCGGCGTCGTAGTCGGCGGCCTCCAGCTTCACCTCTACATCCGGCTTAATCCCCTCTTTGTTGATGTTTTTGCCCTTGGGAGTAAACCAGTGGGCCACCGTTACCTTCAAATTGGCGCCGCCGCTTAGGTCCGCTACCTCCTGCACGCTGCCCTTGCCGTAGCTTTTTTCGCCCAGTACCCGCGCCGCGCCGTGATCCTGCAAGGCGCCGGCCACAATCTCGCTGGCGCTGGCCGAGCCGCCGTTAATTAAAACAATCGTTGGGACGCTCACGAGCTGGCCGCCCTTGGTGGCGGTCAGCTTGCTGATGGTACGCTCCCCCCGGCGCTGCTCCACCACCACGCCCCCGTCCAGCCACTCTCCCGCCACGTTGACCGCGGCGTCCAGGTACCCGCCGGGGTTGTTGCGCATGTCAAGTACGATCCGGCGGGCGCCCTGACCGGACAGCTGGCGGGCCGCCTCGGCCATTTTAGCGCTGGTGTCGGGTCCGAACCGGGTCAGCTGAATATAGCCGATGCGGTGCGGCTTCATCTCCCACTTGACGCTGGCCACCGTAATGACCGCCCTGGTGATGGTCACCTCAAAAGGCGCGCCGCCGTCGCGGACAATCGTTAGCTTTACCTGTGAGCCTTCCGGGCCGCGGATCTTGCCGACCGCCTCATCCAGCGCCAGCCCGGTCGGATCCTGGCCGTTAATTAAAACGATTTGGTCTTTTGGCCGCAGTCCGGCTTTAGCCGCCGGCGAATCGGCAATCGGCGCTACGATCACCAACCGGGTGCTTTTTAGGCCCACCTCAGCCCCGATACCGGAGATGGTGCCGTTTAAGTCGTCGTTCAGGGTTTTGGTGGCCTCGGCGTTTAAGTAGGCGGTGTAGGGGTCGCCGGTGGCCGCCGCCAACCCGGCCTTGGCGCCGTCTAGCAGCTTGGCATCATCAAGCTGACCGTCGAACTTGTCCTGCAGTACCCGGTAAACGTTGTTGAGCGAACTAAAGTCCGGCGCATCCGCGGCCCGGGAGCCGATTCCGGCATCTTTAGCAGCGTAACCGGCCGCAAAGGCCCCTCCAGCCACCAGCAGGATAACCAGACCAAAAGATACAGCTTTAAAACGGACAAACCCTGACATATAACCTCTACTTCAATTCTAAACCATTAGCCCGCGTTCCAAAACGTTTTGTTGGTCAAGCCGAACAGTCCAAAGAACAAGTTGCCGCCTTAATGGATAAACCGCAGTCCTTTGATAGGTACCCCGCTGCGGTAGCTGTAACCGCTGGGAGTCGCCCAGTTGTATTCGCTAACGTCGATAGTGCCATCGCCATTGACCTTCTCGACGATGGCGACATGCCCGGCCCATTCCGCGCCCCCCGTATAAGCGTTCCAAACCGCTACCGCCCCGTACACGGGCACCGGGCTGCTTGAGCGGCCGTCATCCCACTGATAGGCATGCCCCCACCCGTAGGGGTACGGGGTCTTGGCGCGTGATCGCCGCCACCAGGCCGCGTAGGAGGTACACTGCCGCTGGTAGAAGCTATAGCCGTCATCGACGCACCCCTCCACTTCACAGCGCGGTCCAGCGGCCCAGGGGTAACCGCCGGTACCGCCGGTATTAACGCGGGTGTTGTTGGCCGCGTCACGGCGGGCCCGCTCGGCGTAAATGCCTTGCAGCTGTTTTTTATTGTTGGCAACCAGATTTTGGTAGTTAGATTCCAGCCCTTGGGTTTGCACCAGCAGATTGGCCTGCTCGGAGCTCTGGCTAGCTAAGCTTTGCCGCTGCAGCTGCTGGGCTTCAAGCAGACCGGCCAGCTCCTGCTGCTGCAGCTGTAGTTTGGCCTGCAGGGCCTGAATAGCGTCAATCGACTGGCCGATGCTTTCTTTAACTTTTTCCAGGTACTGCTGCCGGTCAATAAACTCACTAAAACTGCTGCTGGAGGCCAAAACCTCCAAGGGCGTAACTTGCCCGCGGACGTAAACGGTGCGCAAGCTCTCGGCCAAAAACCGCTTTTTTTCGGTCAAGCGCCGCTTTTGCACCTCCAGTTCCCCTGAGACCTTGCGGGAGTTGTCGCTTAGCAACCGGATCTGAGCGTTAGAAGCGGTAATCTGAGCGTTCAAAATCGCCAGCTTATTCTGCAACGTGTCCTGCTGGCGGTTGAGCTCGGCGATCTGGTTTTGAGAGGTGCTGATGCTGCTTTTAAGTTGATTAATCTTACCATCAAACTCATCCGCCCGGACGGGGGGCGTTAACTGGACGGGGGGCGTTAGTAAGAAAAAGACCATGACCGCCACTATCAGCCTGATGATCTTGTTTTGGTTATGACGCTGGGTTTGTGTTTTTGCCATTAGGCGTACCCTCCTTGAGGCATTACCATAATAACCGCTTATGCATTACGGTGTCAAGCTTATGCTTAAGAGGGCAAAGTTTGGGCTGGGCGGGCTAAAGTTTCAAGTAACGGGTCATCGCCAGCAGGCTCGACAGCATACCGATCCCCACACCGATCAGCAGCTCGGTCGCCAGTATTAAAGCCGGGTAGCTGCGGAAGTAGTTGATGGTCGACTGGACATCGATGTAACTGCCCAGGCGCGGCCCGCCAACCAGCAGCAGACTGTAGCACAGGCCGACCGCAATCACCGCCGCGATGACGCCGTACAGCGCCGCCTCGAACAAAAACGGCCCGCGGATGAACCAGTTGGTTGCCCCCACCAGCTTCATGATCTCGATCTCGCCGCGGCGGGTAAAGATAGCCATCCGGATGGTGTTAAAGATGATCAAAACCGAAATAATGGTAAACAGCAAGCTGGCCACCAGCCCGGTGGTCTTCAAAAAGTTACTCACCTGGACGATGCGGTCGATGGTGGTCTTGCGGTCCCCCTCGTAACTAAACTCCGACACCAAGGGCTTGATCTCGGGACGCGCCACCAGCGCCACGATCGGATCGAGCCGCTTCGGATCCTTGGCCTTCACCTGCAACGAGGCCGGAATACCTTTGGCGATCTCCGGGTCGGCGACGGCGCTTAAGAGAGTGGGATTGTTGCGGTTTTGCTGTTTGTAGATTTCCAGCGCCTCGGCCTTGGAGACGTACTTAACCGACTGCACGTTTTCGGTGGCGGCCAGCTTGCTTTGGAAGGTTTTAATTTGATCGGGCGTGGCCTTGTCGTCCAAATAGATCGACACGTCGATCTTATCGACGATCGTCTTGATGGTGGCGGTCAGGGCGGTGTTGGAGATAAACGAAGCTAAAATAATCACCAGCGTCACTGTCATGACGGCGGTAGCCGCGGTGCTTAGCCAGGCGTTGCGTAAAAAGTTACGCCCCCCGGCCAGAAAAATGCGCCAAAGCGTAATCACCCGCTCCGCTCCCCGTCGCCCGCACACTCCTCACTACTCACTGCTCGCTGCTGAGTCATATGGCGTACCGCCCTATCTCCTCATCCTTGGCGATGCGGCCGCGGTTGATGGTGATGACGCGCCGCTTCAGCGCGTTAACGATCTCTTTGTTGTGGGTGGTTAGGAGCACGGTGGTGCCAAAACGGTTAATCTTGAGCAGCAGCTCAATGATCTCCCAGGCGTTCTTGGGGTCGAGGTTGCCGGTCGGCTCATCGGCGATCAAAATCTTGGGCTGCCGCACCAGCGCCCGGGCGATAGCCACCCGCTGGCGTTCACCGCCCGAGAGCTCCTCGGGAAAGTTACTGTCCTTACCTTTTAACCCGACCAGCTGCAGCACCTTTGGCACGCTGCGCTTAATCTCCCGTCCCCGGTAGCCCGATACCTCCAGCGCAAAGGCCACGTTCTCGAAGACGTTGCGGCCGGGCAGCAGCTTAAAGTCCTGGAACACCACCCCGATGCGCCGGCGCAGATGCGGCACCTTGCCCTTTTCGATGGTGTCGTAATCCACCCCTCCGACGATGATCTTGCCGGAGGTCTGCACCTCTTCGCGGGTCAACAGCTTAATCAAAGTCGATTTGCCGGCGCCGGAGGAGCCGACGATGGTGACGAACTCCTTCGGCTGAATGTGTACGTTGATGCCCGACAGCGCCATACTTTTGTTAGGGTACATCTTGGTCACGCGATCAAACAAAATCATAAGAGTATTATATCAGGGTTAGATGGTAATTTTCATTTTTCAATTTACAATTTTCAACCAGTAGCAGCGGTCAAGTGATTGAAAATTGTAAAGTTACCTAAATTGAAAGTTAGCGCCCGCTACTGCATGTGAGCGTAAACGGTCATCAGGCCGCCGCCGTGATCGATGGCGATGTAGTGGCCAAACCCGCCGGACTGAAAGCTGTTCATGACGATGTTGCCGGAGGCGGCGGCCATAATCGGAGCACCGCAACCGGCCGAAAGATCAAGGCCGTCGTGAATGCCGCCGCCGTAGGCGCCCGAGGCGGCGTACGAAGTCCAGCCGAAGCCTTGGGTGATAACAAACCCGGTCTCGGGCCAGCTCAGCCGTCCACCCAAGTAGTTGTTGGGGTTAACCGCCACGCCGTTTTGGTACACCCCGAAGTGCAGGTGGCAGCCGGTCGAGAAGCCGGTAGTGCCCTCACGGCCGATCACCTGGCCCTGCTGGACGTAGCCGCGGGACTGCAGCGGGCCGTTGCCGCTGAGCTTGGCGATGGTGGCGCTCAGGCGGGCACGGGCGTTTTGGGACTCCTGCAACAGCACCTCATACCGCGCCTGGTCGTTGCGGGTTTTGGCCAGCAGGTCGTCCAGCGCCGCCTTCTGACCCCCGAGGCCCGCTTCCTGGGCGGCCAGCTTGTCGTTCAGGCTGGTCAACTCGCCCTTCTTGGCGTCCAGGGCCTTCTTGATCACCATGATCTCGGCTAAAACGTCGTTAATCCGGTCCTGCGCCCGCTGCAGGTACTCTTTCCGGTCGACCACGTCCGACAGATTACCGGAACTAACGATAATTTCAAAGTTGGACGGCTGCGGCGATACGTACTGCTCCTTCACGTAGCCCTGCAAGACGACGCGCTTGGCGGCCACCTGGGCCTCTACCTTAGCGATCTCGCCGTTGACGGTCTGGATCTTGGCCCTGGTATCGGCGATTTGGGTCTGCACCACCCTAATTTGGGCTTGCATGTTGGCGACCTGCTGTTCCAGTTGCCCGGCCACCTGCTTGCGTTCGTTAACCTGGCCCTGCAACTGGTTAATGCGGCCGTTGGTAGCGTTCAGCTGGTTCTTGGTCTTATCCAGCTCACTAGCGGCGGCAAGGTGAGGGGTTAAAAATAAGATCAGTGCCGCTGCCGCACTGACCGTGCGCGCTAGTAACACTGAGTTCTTCCGGCTATCCGATTTGAAACGTAACTGTTTTAACTCCACAACCGGTATTTAAAGCTATTGCGGTAATGGTGTCAAATAGCACAATGGCTTCGCTAAGCCATTAAAAGCCGTTACCCTAATGCCGTTTGGATAACTTTTACGCTTCCCTTAGCCAAAAACGCACAAGCAAAAGCTTTTTTACGCTACTTTTTTAGATTTTCTAACAAGCGCCTCAGTAGCCGAAGGCTTAACCGTCCATCAACGGGACGGATTCCACCCGGCTGTAACGTGTGCCGCCAACACAAAACGCCCCCGCATCGCGGGTGAAGACTACTGTCTACCGTCGACCGCTTCCGCCCCGATCTGCGACTGCAAGTAGGCCTCGATGAAGCTATCCAGCTGTCCGTCCAGCACCGCCTGGGCGGCGGCGGTTTCGGCTCCGGTGCGGTGGTCTTTAACCTTGGTGTAAGGATGCAGCACGTAAGAGCGGATCTGGTTGCCCCAGGCCGCCGCCTGGGTGGCGCCGCGAATCTCCGACACCTCCGCTTTGTGCTGCTCGAGCATTAAGGCGGTCAAGCGGGCCTTGAGAACGGCCATGGCTTTTTCTTTGTTCTGCAGCTGGGAACGCTCGTTCTGGATCGCCACCACCAAACCGGTCGGCAGGTGCGTGATCCGCACCGCTGAGTCGGTGGTGTTAACCGACTGGCCGCCGTGCCCCCCCGCCCGGAAGACGTCCACCCGCAGCTCTTTGGAATCGATCTCAAACTCCTGCGTCTGATCCAGTTGCGGCACCACGTCGACCAGCGCAAACGAAGTCTGGCGCAGATTGTCGGAGTTAAACGGTGACAGGCGCACCAAACGGTGTACCCCCTTCTCGCTTTTGAGCTTGCCGTAGGCAAAAGGACCGGAGATCTCGGCCGTCACACTCTTTAACCCCGCCTCCTCGCCGGGCGACTGGTCGAGCAGGTCGGTTTTAAACCCCGCAGCCTGCGCGTAACGCAGATACATGCGCAACAGCATCTCGGCCCAGTCCTGGGCATCGGTGCCGCCGGTGCCGGCGTAAACCGACAGGATGGCGGCGTTCTTGTCGTAGGGGCCGGACAGTTTTAGCTCGAACTCGCGGCGGGCGTACTCCCCCGCCAGCCGCCGGTAACTAGCGCTGATCTCGTCGCGTAAACCGTCGTCACCCAGCCGGGCCAGCTCCAGCGCCTCCCCGGCCTCCGCCTCCAGCCTCGACCAGTCTTCGATGTGTTTCCTTAAACTGGCCGCTCGCTGCGAAACCGCGGCGGCGGCGGCGCTGTCGGCCCAAAAATCCGCCGCCTGCATGACCGACTCCAGCCGGCTAAGCTCCGCTTGATCAGCCGCGATGCCCAGCTGCACCATGGCTGCGCGAATTCGGGCCAGCAGCTCTTGTAGCTGTTTGGTTAGTTCTTGCATAAAGGCATTATAGCGCAGGCGCCTGAGCGGATCATAGTTAAACCCGAACAAGAGCCGTACTGACGAGCCACAAAGAGACCCCGACCAGCGAAATCGCCGAAAGGGGTCTCTTTGGCTTGATCTTGCGACAAGCGCCTCGGCACGCGCCCGAAGGCGCGCTTGCCGGGGCCTGTCACATAACCCGAGGTCTCATCACCTCTTAACGCTGGCTGATGCCTTTGACGGCGTCAACCAAACCGCGCTTACTGCGCAGGTAGGACCGGACGGTGTAACCAAGGGCGCCGGTACCCATCAGCCCGGCGGCCGTGCCTTCAACACCGGTGTCCGGCAGTTCAGGCTGGCCACCGCCTACAGGCGGTTGGGCAGGAGGGGTGGTGGGCGGAACGTTGACACAGTCAACCTCGCACTTGGGCGGCTGCTCTTTAGGCGGCTGCTCCTTGGGCGGCTGCTCGCAGTCAACCTCACACTTGGGCGGCTGCTCTTTAGGCGGCTGCTCTTTCGGAGGCTGCTCACAGTCAACCTCACACTTGGGCGGCTGCTCCTTGGGCGGAGTTTGTTTGGGGACCTTCACCTTCACCACAGCCGTGTCACAACCTTTTTGATTCTTGTTGGCGACAAAACAGGCTTGGTTTGAAATGTACGCGCCGTCTGCCACGTTGCTGTCGACCTTCACCGTAATGGTGAAGTAACTAAAGTTGTCGGCCGTAATCGGCTGAAAGTCTTTGGTGATGTTACGCATAGCGGGGTTAGACTTAAGGGCCACGCCGTTAGGCAGGGTGTCGGTCATCCGGATCCCGTCCATAGTACCGGTACCCAGGTTGCTGATCGTCACCTCGTAGCGCAGCTCGTCGCCGCGCTGCACCTCGATGGCGGTGGCGTTGGTGTCGGCCGCATGCTTGGTGTTGGGATCACGCGTCACGTTGGTAACCCGCTTTTTGATGTCGCCAAACGGCTGGTTCATCGATTTTACGGGGTTACCGCAAGACTTAATGATCGCCCACTCAAAGTTGCCCTGAGCGTTAAGCTTAACGAAGGCCGGCAGCGAGTTGCTGCGGAAGGAAACCGAGGGCGGACGCATGTAAACGCCGCCGACGGGCACCGAACCGGCAATGTTGTGGCGGCCGGCGGTCCAAACGTTGGTCGCCTTAACCACGCCGTTGACCAGTACGCGGCCATCTTTGGTGATCGTACCCTCAACGGCTCCATCGATGCCGGCGTCGGTCACGTCAATGCCGAAGTTACGGTAAATAGTTTTTACGTCCGTGTGGCCGAGGCCGTCACGGTTCATACGGGCTTTTAGGGTTGGTTTGTTGTCAGCGCCACAGTAAATGATGGCGTTGGTGTCACAGTCGGCCGCTAGCGCTTTACGCGCGGCCGGCAGCGCAAAGGCGGACGCGATGGCCAGAATACCGGCCACGGCGACCATGCGCTGTTTGAACGTTAAATGTTTCATGGATTCTCCTTAAAGGACTTATCTTCAGCTTTGCTTCCAAAACCGAAGATTTTAAATTGAAAAGTTCTGGTTGGATGAGACCTGGTTGTTAAAGAGCGCTTGGCTCCCAGTCAATCGAATAGTCAAAAACCGTTAAAATGTCTTGAGGAGGGAGGGTCGCCTGGGCGACCCTCCCGATCCTCGTTGCCGAACCGTTGCGGCTGTTCGGCGTAGCCGTTGGGGGGTGAGGGCTAGATGCCGTCCTCGCTGTTGCCCCCGCTCTGGGGAACGTCGTCGCCCGCGTGGGGACTGCCGGTGCCGGTTTCTCCGCCGTTGTCCGGATCGGTGTACCCGCCGGAGTTGGTGGAACCGGAACCGTTGCGGTTGCTGTCTGCCGGAGGCTGGGCGGCCGGTGCCTTAGGCTTGGTCTGCGGCTTGGTCGCCGGCTGTCCCCCGCCGGAAGGCGGAGGCGGAGGCGGACTGCCGTTGCCGATGTTGCCCTCGTTCCTCGACTGCTGAGGCTGCTGGGACACGGTTCCGGGGTTGGTGTTGGTTCCGGTGTTGGTTCCGGTACCGGTACTGACCCGCGTGTTGCCGCTCGGACCTGTCTGGGTACCCGTACGGGTACTTGTCTTGGTGTCCGTGGCGGAGTTGCTGCGCGTCGCGGTTGCCTGGCCAGTGGAGACACCCGCCGCCGACTGATCGGGAACGATGACCGGCGGTGCTGCCGGTTCTGCCTCGAGTGTCGCCGGCGGCAGGATGGCGTCGGCCGGAGCCTCTGGCGGAATGATCTCCGCCTGGTCGGCGGGAGCCTCGGCCTTCGCCGGCTGCTCGGAGTCGGTCCTGGTGAAGTACCAGCCGCCGGCCACGAGGGCGGCGACCACCAGCACCGGAAGGACGACCCCGCCCACGTCCAGTGCCCGCAAACGCTTCCGAAGGAGCTGGATGGGATGGAACCGGCCGCGGTACTTGCTCGCGAGCGACCAGCCGATCAACAAGGCCAGCAAGCCGCCGGCGGTGTAGAGGGTGGAAGCCGGCGGGACGTCGAACGAGGGAACCTCGAGCGACTCGAACGGGATGTTCGGCCGGATGACGACCAGGGCGGCCGCTGCCGCCAGGAGGCCGCTGATCATGAAGAGCTTGTTCCTGGGCTTCCTGACGGGCTCGTCCGGCATGTCGTCGATGAAGTCGCTGATGACGCGGGCATGGGCGTTGCCGCCCCAATCGTAACCGGACACACCACTGAGGTCGTCAGAGGTGGTGGCGACGATCGCCTCGAACGCTCGTCTCTCGTCGTCTGTGAGTGGACTGCCTTGCGCAGTCAAGGTTTCTGCCTTCTTCTTGCTCATGGTTCCTCCTGGAGGTTTGTGGTCAGAAGTTAGCAGGAGAGGTGTTAGTCCCTCCTTAAAAGAAAGCGCTCGATTGCTTTGGTTTAGGCTATCGGCGAAAGAAGCGCCAGAGCCAGACGAAAGCGGCAATGATAACCACCGCTAACGAAAAACGGGAGATGGCTACAGCTACGCCAGGATTCCAATCCCTGAGTGCTGCGGCCATCGCCATTCCGATGCTCACAAATAAGAGTCTAATTCCCCATTTGCGCATATCAAAAGCCATGACACCTCATCTCGTAGCCGTATACGGCAATCCGATCTGCCTCACTATGGACAGAAGCCTGCCAACGCGCTGCCTGGGCGGCAAGCAGCAACGCTGGCAGAGTTCCGCCCGCAGCGGGCAGACCTCTTCGCCCCAAGTTGCCCCGGGGCGGTTAACGATCTTTGACTATTCGACTGTCAAGGGCCGTCGCTTTTGCGGACAGACGGGAGAGGGATTCGGCGGGACCAGGTCTGGAGCGGTCTAGACTAGACCTGTTTTAAGCTTTTCCACCTCACTCGTCAGTCCGTAAAAACGAAGATAACTAAACATAGCATATTGCGCTGGCTTTGTCAACGCTTTTTGTGCATTTTTCCCAAGGCTGGAAGTTTGCACATAGCAGATAGTACCTCCAGGCATAGCGCTGAAGACGCGAAAGTTGGCGGTTATTCCATATTAGATTGCTTAAACATAAAAAATATAGCCCGCCAACAAGCAGGCTTTAGGTCTAAACTACAGTTTTATCTTGACCGGCTGGCTTACTTCCAGCCGGGGTAGCGGTCGATTGAACAGCTCTATGTTTGACTGATGCGCCGCGCCAGCCGCCGAAACCAGCGGTCAGGCAAAAAGCGCTTAGCTAAGACCGCGGCCCAGGTCCACCCCACCGGATAATGCAGCCGGTCCGAACCGCTGATGGTAGCGGCGTAAATCCGCCGGGCGATCGTTTCGGTGCTCAACCCCGACGCCCCGGCCTTGATGGTGTGACTAAGACTTCGGCTGATAGCCGGGTACGACCGTCGTTTCGAAGATGCTACCAGCCCCTTGCTCCAGAACGGGCTCTTAACGTTACTGGGCTCAATCAGGCGCAAGCGGATGTTCAAGCCTCTGACCTCGTACCAAAGCGATTCGAACAGCCCCTCCAGCGCAAACTTGGTGGCACTGTAAACGCCGTAACCGGGGATACCCATGCGTCCCGCCAGGCTTGAGACCGCTACAATCACCCCGCCGCCCGCACTGCGCATAATCGGAATCACCAAGCGGGCCAGCTCGGCCGCGGCGGCCACGTTCACCGCCAGCTGATCGCTGATCTGCGGGTAGCTCAGCGACTCGAGCGGCCCAGCCAGCCCGTAGCCGGCGTTGGCCACCAGTGCGTCGATGCGGCCGTAGGTGGCCTTGGTTTTAGCTACCACCCGCGCCAGATCCGCCGGACGGGTCATGTCGGCCAGCTGGATGTCAACCGCCAGAGCGGCCAGCTCGGCCGGATACGGGCGGGTGCGCACCGTGCCAACCGCGACCCAGCCGTTCTCAATAAACCGCCTGGCCGTGGCCAGGCCGATACCGCTGGAAACGCCGGTGATGATAACCACCCGTTTTTTCGTCATAAACGATCAATCACCGCCTGAAAAGCGGCCGGCATAGCCGCGGCGTGCCGCTGGTTGTAGTCAAAACCAGGCGGCTCAAACCGATACCGGCCCAGCTCGGGATACCGTCCGGTGGCGGCGGCCATGACAACCGCCTGCCGGCATTCAAGGGTTTCGCCGACGCACTCAAACGGTTTGTGCCCGCGTAGCCCCAGCAGCTCCGCGTAGGTTTGGTCCAGATCGGCTGACTCAAACAGTTTACACCCAAACAGCCGCACCAGCGCCTCTTTGGGTGCAAACGGTGCGAAAATCAGGTACACGAAGGCGCATTTAGGGCACCGCCCGCACCAGCCAAACGGCTGTCGCTGAGTAAAGCGAAAGTTACGGTTACAGGACGAAAACACCCCCTTGTAGCGGTCCAGGTAGCGCCGGCAAAAAACCTCGGCAATCTTTAGTTCGCTGAGCGGCCGCAGCAGGGAAAAGTACTGGATTGACGGCGAAATAAACTCCTTTAGGTACGACTGAAAATTTTGCTCAAAAGCCAACGATTTGGAGTATTGGTGGTTAATCGGCGCCCCCCGGTAGACCAGGTTACCCTCACCGGCGGACCACTCCTCCGAGGCCACCACGTTCTGCCGCCCAGTCAAGATGGCGCAACCCACCGCCAGGAACGCCAGAATGGCCGAGACGGGCACGTGCCCGTTCAGCGCCCCGGCTGCGTTCAGCCGTACCAGCTCCCGATCCACCGTGCGCTTCACTTGATAGTGCGGCTGGCCCAGGCGCTTTACGAGCGGCCGCAGCAGCTCATCATCCCCCACATTCCAGGTGGCAAAATCGACACCAGCCTCGCGCAACAGCTCAGCCGTAACAATCGAGTCTTTGCCGCCGCCTATCGGCACCAGGTTACCCTCCAGGCCGCGCACCTCCACCGGCTCGGCCGTGTCAGCGCCTGCTACCGGAAACTCAATCGGGATGTTCGGATCAAGCTGGTTGCGGTAAAAGAACTCCCCCAGGCCTAAACGGTAGGTCTGACTAAAGAACCGCGCCTGCTGCGCGCTTAGACTCCCCTGCTTTAGGACAATCTTAGGAGGTAAAGCTGCTTTGTAGTAAGAAACCCCGGCCATCACAAACAGCCCGAACAGGGCTTTATTAAGAGCTTCGGGGTTATAGGGAACGAAATCAAAACCGAACTCGAACTTTTCGGTAAAATAAACCCGCTCGTCGAACGAGTAATGCAACTCCAGCACCTTCTGGTCGGCATCAAAATGGTACTTCTCAAAGATAAACGTCTCGTACCGCTCTATCATTGCTCGCCCGCCAGCGCGCTAACCGCAGCCTTAAACCGCTCACCCCGGTCTTTATAGTCCCGAAACAGGCCAAAACTGGCACAACCGGGCGACAGCAGTACCACGTCGCCGGGTGCCGCGGCTACTGCCGCCGCTCTCAGCACGCCCGGCATGTCACTTAAGCCGGTGACGTAATCGCTAAAACCGGCCGCGTCGAGAGCGGCCGCAATCTTGGGAGCCACCTCGCCGATCACCAGGCAGGCCTTAACGTTACTGTCTTTGACTGTGCGGGCTAAAGCTTCGAACTCGGCCCCTTTGTCCGATCCTCCCAGAACAACAACCTTTGGCTCAGCAAACGAACGTATGGCCGCCATGGCGGCATCCGGAACAACCGAAAACGAGTCGTCGATGTAGCGCACGCCGCCCACCTCGCCTACCGACTCCAGCCGGTGCGGCAGGCCGGTAAAAGCCGCAATTGCCCGCTTAATGGGTGCGGGATCCTGGACGACCGGCCAGGTAGCCGCCACAGCGGCGCAGACGTTCTCCAGATTATGCCGGCCCAGCAGGCGCACCTCACCCGTCGAACAGATAGGAATCTTATCCATCCAGATCTGTCCGCCTTTAATGTAAGCCCCGGCCTCATCCTGCCTGTTGCCTGCTGTCGATTGCCCGACCGCATACGGCACCTTCCGCCCTTGAGACAGCTGCGCCAGGTCGCTTGAGAAGCGGTTCTGGGCGTTGTATACGACCATGTGGTTGGCGGCCTGGAAACGCACCAGATTGCCCTTAGCTGCGACGTACTCTCTCATATCGGCGTGCCAGTTCTGGTGATCCGGCGCGATCATCAGGATAACGCCTGTTTGCGGGCTTTGGGTGGCATCAATCAGCTGGAAGCTCGATAGCTCCAGTACCGCGTAGTCCGTGGGCTTGACGTCAGCCAGAAAGTCCAGCGCCGGCCGCCCAATGTTGCCGCCCAGCCAGACCTTGCGACCGGCCGCCTCCAGAATTTTGGCGATCAGGGTGGCGGTCGTACCCTTACCCTTAGTACCGGTGACACCGATCACCGGGGACGGGCATTTGGCTAAAAACTCCCGCGTCACCGAGGTGATCTTTTCTGGCTGCAAGTTCGGGTTAGCCGCCATAATCTCAGGCGGCCGCACCCCCGGAGAGCGCACAATCAAGTCAAAACTCTCCAGCCCGGTTAAGTACTCCGGCCCCAACCTGGTTTGGGCGCCGCCGGGTACCTTCAGCTTAGGGTTGGCGTCGCAGATAGTTATCTCGGCGCCGGCCGAGCGCCAGTACGCAAAGGCTGAGCGCCCCTCCACCCCAAAACCCAAAATGGCTACCCTCACGGCTGATTTCACAGATGATTTTTACTTTCACGGTTACGTTTCAGGCTACTCCGGGCGCCGCCGGCCGCCAATGCCGCCGCCAGACCGATGCTGTCGGCTAGCAGATCGATCAGATCAAACTGCCGGCCGGCGATCCAGCCGCCTTGAATCACTTCACTGGTCAGAGCGTAAAGCAGCAATCCTGCCGCTATTATACGCCGCCGCCGCCAGCGCCAGCCAGCGGTCGCCGCCAAAAGGGCGAACAGCCCGGCGTGGATTAGCTTATCGGCCTGCGCAAACGGCAGCGGTCCGCTACCGGGGGGCGTAAACAGCACCAGCCAGCTCAGCGGCAAAGCCGCGTAAAAAGCGTATCGGCGCAGCAGCCGCCCGCCCCGATACAGTAGCGCCCGTATCACTTGCCCTCTGCTAGGCTGGACGCCGCCTCACTCGGCGTCAAAGTAACTCTGCCTTGCCGTCCTTAAAGATCAGCGCGCCGACGCCGACTTTGGCCGAGCGGTCATGCTGATCAGGCGCCATGGCAGCGCTTGTACTTTTTGCCGCTGCCGCAGGGGCAAGGGTCGTTGCGGCCGACTTTGCGGGTGTGAGGCAAAGAACCGTCGGTAGCGGAGCCGCCGCCGGCCGTCTGGCCGGCCGCCGCACCGACCGCTACCGGCTGGCGGCGGCGCACCGGCCGCTGCTGGGCCGGCTCCTGCCCCGGGGCGCTTAAGGCCGCCTTCTCGGCCGCCCTGGTGAGGGCGGTCTCCACCGGAGCCTCCTCTACCCGGCTAATCGACATCTTAAAGATGGTCGACGCTATCTCGGCCTCTAGTACCGCGATCAAGTTCTTAAACATGCGGAAGCCTTCGCTCTTGTACTCCACCAGCGGGTCGCGCTGACCGATGGCCCGCAGCCCGATGCCGCTGCGCAGGTTATCCATGGCATCCAGATGCTCGATCCAAAGGTTATCAAGCACCCGCAAGTAGGTTAGCCGCTCAATCAAGCGCATCCCGTCCTCGCCGAACTGAGCCACCCGCTCGTCGTAAACGGCCTCCGCCCGGGCGGATAGCAGGTCGGCAATGTCGGCTGTGTGCGCCTCCTGCAGCCGCCGCAAAGTTGCCTCATCAAGCGGCATAACACCCCCGGCCGCTTCGATGATTTTATCCAGCTCCACCACGCCGGTGCGGGTGTCGGTGTGGGCCTTGATGATAGCCTGGATCTCCCTTTGAGTCATCTCCAGTATCTCGGGCCGCAAATTCTGGTTCTCCAGCGCCTTACGCCGTCGCGAGTAAACGGCGGTGCGGTGTTTGTTCATCACGTCGTCGTACTCCACCAGCTGCTTGCGGATGTCAAAGTTGTGCCCCTCCACCTTCTTTTGGGCGCTCTCCAGCGACTTTGACACAATCGGGTTTTCGATTGGGGTGTCCTCATCGAGCCCCAGTGTGGTCATCAGCCCGGCGATGCGCTCGCTGCCGAATATGCGCATCAGGTCATCCTCTAGTGAAACGTAGAACTGGCTGGAGCCGGGGTCCCCCTGGCGGCCGCTGCGCCCGCGCAGCTGGTTGTCGATCCGGCGCGACTCGTGCCGCTCGGTACCGGCCACATGCAACCCGCCCAGTTCGGCCACCCCCTCCTCAAGCACAATGTCGGTACCGCGACCGGCGATGTTGGTGGCCAGCGTTACCGCCCCTTTGCGTCCGGCCGCCGCCACAATGCCGGCCTCGGCCTCGTTGTTTTTGGCGTTTAGAACCTGGTGCGGCACCTTCATGGAGCTGAGCACCTCGCTCAGCAGCTCGTTCTTTTGAATTGAAACGGTTCCCAGTAGCACCGGCTGACCCCGGTCGTGGCACTCCTTCACCTCGCGGGCCACCGCTCTGAACTTACCCAGCTCCGTTTTGTAAATTTTGTCCGGCCGGTCCTGGCGGATCATTGGCTGGTGGGTGGGAATCTCCGTCACATCCAGGTTGTAAATTTTGCCGAACTCCTCGCTCTCGGTGGCGGCGGTGCCGGTCATGCCGGCCAGCTTGCGGTACAGCCGGAAGTAGTTTTGGAACGTGATGGTGGCAAGCGTCAGCGACTCCTGGCGCACCTCAACCCCCTCCTTGGCCTCGATCGCCTGGTGCAGCCCCTCGCTGTAGCGGCGGCCCGGCATTAGGCGCCCGGTAAACTCATCGACGATGATCACCTCGCCCTCGCGTACCACGTAATCGCGGTCGCGCTTAAACAGAGCCTCGGCTTTAAGCGACTGCTCGATGTGGTGCACGTCCTCGATGCCGTGCGACTCGTAAATGTTGTCTACCCCCAGCGCCTGCTCCAGAGCCGCGATACCCTCGTCGGTCAAACTGACCGCTTTTAGCTTTTCGTCAACGGTGTAATCGGTACCGGGTGTCAAGCGTCTGGCCAGCTTGGCGAAATGGTGGTACTTGTCGGTACTCTCCTCGGCCGGAGCGGAAATAATTAAGGGTGTGCGGGCCTCGTCGATCAAAATCGAGTCCACCTCGTCGACGATGGCGTAGTTGAGCGGACGCTGCACCATCTTGTGCACGTCGTCAACCATGTTGTCGCGCAAGTAGTCGAAGCCGTACTCGTTGTTGGTGCCGTAGATGATGTCGGCCGCGTAGGCCTCGCGCCGCGGCACCGGTCTAAGATGGCGCAGGCGCTCATCCCCGTGGGTATCGTCGGTATAGTCCGGGTCGTACAGCATGGCGGTATCGTGAACGATCACCCCCGTTGACAGGCCTAAGGCATGATAAACCGGCCCCATCCAGCCCACACCGATGCGGGCCAGATAGTCGTTGACCGTCACCAGATGAACACCCCGGCCGGTCAGCGCGTTCAGGTACAGCGGCAGGGTGGCCACCAGCGTCTTGCCCTCACCGGTACGCATCTCCGCAATCTTGCCCTGATGCATGATCATGCCGCCGACCAGCTGCACGTCGAAATGCCGCATCCCCAGCACCCGCCGGGCCGTCTCCCGGACCACCGCAAACGCCTCCGGCAGCAGCTTGTCCAGCGCCTCGCCCTTCTCCAGCCGCGCCTTAAACTCGCCGGTCTTGGCGAGAAGTTCGCCGTCGGACAGCTTCTCGAACTCCGGCTCCAGACCATTGATCTGCCTGATGGACGGCTCCAACCGCTTCACCTCGCGGGCGTTGGGGTCACCTAAGATTTTGGTTAACAGTTTCATGCGTTATAACTTCAAACTAATAAAGCTCGTTCTGCCTCAACGGCTGTTGCTGTCATGGCTGAGCGCAGAGAGAACCTAAGTTAATGCTACCTAAACCTTTTACCATTTTACCACGATACAGGCGGCTAAAAACGTAGACCGGGAGCCACTGGAGCTCCCGCCTGGATGAGCGAGCTGACTAGATGAACTAAACCTTGTGACCGCCAGCTTTCAGCCCCTGCATCAGCGCGTTAAACTGCGGCCAGGTGAGCTGCTGCCCCGCGTCACTTTTGGCCTCGGCAGGATTCGGATGCACCTCCACCAGCGCGCACGGCCCGCAACCATCAACCTCTTCCCCGTACTAACCCCCTAAGCATTTGGGTGGCGCCGCAGGAGGGCTCCCGCCGCCCGCAGTCCCGGCTGGCCGGGACGAGGACGGTGGGACACCGTAGGCGACAGGACCCAAAACCCCCTACTCCTCCGCACTCCGCCGCAGCAGCTTCGACACAAACACCTTGGCCCGGTTTTGCCGGGGCGAGTGCTTGTCTTTGTACTTGTGAATCTGGGCTTTTAGCTTAGCCTCAACGATGTCAACGGCCGCGTACATGTTCCGGGTAGCCTCCTTGGACTGCAGTGTGGCGCCGGGAACCTGAATGATGGCCTCGCAAATACACTGGTTGTCTTCCCGGCCCGATTCGTCGATCACCAAGGTGACGCTGCCGCGCACCCCGTCCCGGGCGCCGCGGGGAAGGTACTTCTCCAGCCCGCCGATTTTTCTGTTGACGTAGTCCACGATCTTGTCGCTTAGATCGTAGTTGTTGCCGCTAACCTTGAGCTGGATCATAGCTCACTCCCTCCATAATAAGGTTGCAACGCCTCCGGTACCTTAACCTTACCGTCGGCGGTTTGATGATTTTCCAGTAAAGCGATAAAGACGCGGCTAAACCCGATAGCTGTGCCGTTCAAGGTATGGACAAACTCGGTTCTTCCCTCCGGCGTACGGATCCTGATGTTGAGCCGGCGAGACTGGTAATCGGTGCAGTTTGAACAGCTCATCAGCTCACGATACTTTTCCTCGACCGGGCTCCAGTACTCCACATCAAACTTTTTGTAAGCCGGGGCCCCCAAGTCGCCCGCCGCGATCCGCACCAGCCGGTAGGGGATCTCTAACTTCCGGCATATTTGCTCCTCCAGATCAAGCAGCTGGCGATGCCAGGCTTCACTCTCATCGGGCCGGCAAAAAACGTACATCTCCAGCTTGTTGAACTGATGTACCCGGTAGTAGCCTTTGGAGTACCTGCCGTAAGCTCCGCCCTCCACCCGATACGAGGGACTGATACCGGCGTAGCGCAGCGGCAAATCGGCAGGATCAATAATCTCATCCGCGTGATAACCGGTGATGGGAATTTCAGACGTCGCGATCAGGTTTAGGTCTTCCCCTTCAATCTTGTATATTTGCCGCTCCTCGCCCCGAGGCAAGTATCCCGTCCCCGCCACCATCCGTTCCGTCGTCAAGTGGGGTACCCCCATCAGGGTAAAGGAGTCCTGCTCGGTAACGTCCATCGCCAGGTGCATGACGGCCCGTTCCAGCTTAACGGCGGCTCCTTTTAAAAATAAAAACTTGCTTCCCGCCACCTTGGCGCCGCGCTCAAAATCAAGCCAATCATTGGCTTGCGATAAAGTCAGATGATCAACAACGGCGAACTGCGGCTTCCTCCTCTCACCCCAAGTTTTATCGGTACGATTAGCCTCTTCCCCGCCCTCCGGCGTGCCTTCAGCTATCAGATTGGGGACCTGAAGCAACAGATCTAAGTAGGCGGCTTCTGTGTTCGTCAGCTGCAGCTGCAGCCTTTCTAGCGCGCCCTTGGTTTCCTGCAACTTTGTCAGCTGCTCCGGATTCGGCTTGCCGCTGACGTTCAACTCAGACCGCAGTTTTTCAACCCGTCCGATCAATTCCACGCGCTCCCGATCAAGCTCCAGCAGTTTATCTATGTTAACGTTAACTCCGCGCTGGTTGGCGGAGTCTTGGTAGGCCTTGGGGTTCTCCCGCAGTTGTTTGATGTCGATCATTTGGCTCCAGTATAGGCCTAAACGGGCAATAAATAAATCTAGCTAGCATAAGCATCGACGGTCTATTTAGGACTGCAGCCTGAGCCTCCGAACCAGCCACTGCCGCTCCAGCGAGGCCAGAAACCAGCCGGCTTTGGGACCAGAGTCTTTCGCTAAGATAACCCGGTAAATGGCTTTGAAGGCCTCACCGGTTGGCAGGTCGGCCTGCTCTTTGGCTGCGTAAACAAGGTCATGCATCTGCTGGCCGTCGGTAGCGGCAGAGGCTTCGATCCGCTCGGCTAGCAAAGCTAGGAAGCGCTTTTGTTTGTCGGTCAGGTCGGCTTCGGGCGCAGCCGGCTGCACCGCAAACTTGACGCTGTCGGGTGCGTACTTGTCTAGCCAGTTTTGGACGTAAGCCGCCTCGCGCCGCAGTACCTCCCACTCCTCCTTGGCGGCCTGCTCATAGCCGGTGCGCTGCAGAATCTCCAGCAAGCGTTCAAAGCTGCCCCGGGCCGCCTGATAAACCGCCACCAGATGGCTAAATGGCACACTCGAAATAACTCGCTCAGCTGAAACAGCACTGGCTACCCGGTAAGCCTGCTCAAATTCATGCTTCCGGCCCGATTCGACCGCTTCTTCTATCTTCGAGTACTCATCGATCAGGTGGTAAAGACCAAGCCCCGGGTCGAAAAATATGGTCCGCCGGGGTAATGAGCGTAGCACAAAATAACGCAGAATTTCCGGCGGCATAATTTCCAGCGCCTGCTTGGGAGTCACTAAGTTACCCAGTGAACTGCTCATCTTCTTGGTCTCACCGACCAGGTTAATGGTGTCGTACGGCAGCGGATAGGGCGGCTCAACCTCAAACACCTGGCGGGCGAACCGCACCCCCGTGTCGTAGGAACCGCCCTTGGTAGCCAGCTCGCGGCCAAACGGTTCGACCTGAACGCCGTGCAGCGCCCAGCGGGCCGGCCAGTCCAGCCGCCAGTTCAGTTTGACCCGGCCGGCGGTGTAGCTAACGCCCTCGATGGTTTGACGCTCTTTATCCCAAGTTTTAATCGACCCGTTACGAAGCACATCACCTTCCGTCATTACCTGCAGTGGTGTCCAGTCCGCCGGCAACTCCCGGCCGGCCACCTCCGTCAGGATGTTTCGTACCTTTTCAGACCGCTCCAGTACCCGCTCGATCATCGGCGCCATTTTTCCGGTGCGGTACTGGTCTTCATAGCTTAGCACCACCTCCATCTCGACCCCCATCCGGCTGGCTTGGGTTTGAAACTCGCTAAAAAAGTGCGCAGCATAACTGTCATGACAGCCAAACGGATCCGGTACCAGGCAGATCGGCCGGCCGACCTGCGCCTCAAACCGTTCCGGCAAGAAAGAGTAACGCTTGCGCAGTGGATCCATGTTGTCGACGACGTGGAGGTGGCGGACCCGGCGGCCGGCCTGCCGCAGTCCCCAGGCGAGGGCGTCAACCGTCAGCACTTCGCGAAAATGCCCGATGTGGTAGCTAGCCGAAGGCGCTACACCGCTGGAAACGACTAACTCGCCTTCCGGATAACGCTGAAGTATGTCCGCGACTACCGCATCTAGCCAGTATTTGTTTGCTTGGGTTTCAGTCATAACTACGATTGTACCAAACGGCGGCTTCAGCGGATACCGCAAAATGCTTACGCTTGAACAACTTTCTTGTTCAGCTGTTTGGGGCTTGCCGCTTTTATGGGTTCAACGAGCCGGCCGCTACTCGATCTTGGTAACCCTATAGGTCATCGTCCCGGAAGGCACCCTCACCTCAACCTGTTCGCCCGGCTTCTTGCCCAGCAGAGCCCGCCCGATCGGCGACTCGTTGGAGATCTTACCCTCCTCAGGGTTGGCCTCCGTCGAACCCACGATGGTGTAGCGCTGTACGCCATCTTCCAGCTCCAGGTGGACGGTCGAGCCCAAGCTGACCACCTTGGTGCCTTTAGGCATTTCGATCACACTGGAGTGCTTTAAAATCGTCTCAATCTCGGCGATGCGCCCCTCGATAAAGGCTTGGCGGTCTTTGGCGTCGTCCCACTGGATGTTCTCGCTCAAGTCGCCGTACTCCTTGGCCTCTCTTAGCCTTTCGGCGATCTTGACGCGCTGGTTGCGGACCAGATCGTTGAGCTCCTCTTTGAGCTTAGTAACCCCTTCGGACGTTAAGTAAAACTCTCTTTTGCCTGTTTGCATGCTAAAAAACTACTCCTTTAGGCATTACCATTATAACCTGAAAAAGCCTGGGCGAAAAAAAGATCTCGGCCATTATCCGAGAACCGTACACCCTTTTCACCTTCGCGCCTCAATCTTGAGGCGCCGTACCGGACAGTAACGCAAATCAAATTTTCGCCGATGAGTCAAAAAGTGTCAATAGTTACTATTGTCAACTTCGGCTATAAAGTTCTTACAGCCGGCCAATCCCCTCAAGCTTGCTCAGCGGCGGAAGTACCAGGAGAGGGTCTCGCGGACCGCCGGGGCGGCAAACTCGGCGCCCTCCCCGGAGTTCTCCACCAATACCACTAGGACGATTTTGGGGTCGTCGTAAGGGGCAAAAGCGCTAAACCAGGCGTGAGGCTTTTTGTCGTCGCCGGCCTGGGCCGTTCCGGTCTTGCCCGCCACCGCTACCGGCACCTCCTCTTCAATCCGGCAGCAAGCCGTGCCGCCCGGACTGGCCACCACCTGACGCATGGCCTCACGGACCGTCGCCAGGTGGGCCGGAGGGATGATGTTTTGCCGCAGCGCCTGCGGCTCAATCTGTTTAGTCACCTTGCCCTCGTCATCGGTCACACTTCTGACCAGCCGGGGCCGGTAAACCGTGCCTCCGTTGGCCACCGCCGCCGTGGCTACGGCCATCTGCAACGGTGAAGCCAGCGTATCCCCCTGGCCGACCGCCATGTTGTAGGTGTCGCCGGTAAACCAGGTCTCCTTTTTGACCTTCTGCTTCCAATCGGGGCTGGGGACGTGACCCTTGGCCTCGCCCGCCAGGTCGATACCGGTGGGCTGGCCTAAGCCGAAGCGGTGGTAGTAATCACCCAGCCTGTCGGCCCCTAAACCGGCAATCTGACCGAACCCGCCGCCAAGGGTATAGAAAAACACGTTGGAGCTAATTGCCAGCGCCCGCTTTAAACTAATCGTTCCGCCGGCCGCCGATTCATGGTTGCGAAAGATGTACTTGACCTTGGTGTCGTACCGGTTCGTCAGTTCCAGCTGCCCGGTGTCGTTAATGGTGGTAGCGGCGGTGACGACGCCTTCGGCCAGCGCGGCCGCGGCTACCAGCGGCTTAATGATAGAGCCGGTTGGATAAGCCCCGCTAACGCTTTTGTTAAACAGCGGCTGGGCAGGGTTGTTGGCCAGCTTGGCGTAGTCGGCCTGAGATATTCCCCCGCTAAACAAGTTGTTGTCATAGCCCGGCAAACTAACCGCCGCCAGCACCTCGCCGCTCTTCGGGTCAAGCGCCACCCCGGCGGCTTTCTTCGACCCGGCCCGCTCCATTTGTTTGCCGATAGCCTCACTTAGCTTGGTCTCCAAATCCTGGTCGATCGCCAGCACCAGGCTGGCTCCGGGCTGAGCGGGGCGGGCGGCCAGCACCTTGACCGGCCGGCCGGTCGCATCAACCTCGGTCTGCTCACTGCCGTTACTGCCGCGCAAAACCGGCTCGTACCGCTTCTCCAGCCCCACCTTGCCGATGTAGTCAACCGGCGAGTAGCCGCTGTGTTCCTTCAGCTCCTCCGCCGTCACCCGCCCGGTATAGCCCAACAGGTGCGACAACCGCGGGTCGCTGTAGCGCCGCACCGGGTTGGTATCGAGATAAAACCCCGGCAGCTCATGCAAAGCCGGATCGAGCGCCAGGGCCCGCTCGCGTTCTATACCGCTCGCCACCAGCTGGGGCTGGGCGTGGCTTAGACCCTCCGCCTCGGCTTTGGCGGCAACCTCAGCCGCGGGTAAGCCAATCAGCCCGCCCAGCCGCCGGTAAACGGCCTGACGGTCGGCCGGCGTTTTCGACAGCTGGGCGGCCACCACCGTCACATCGAAACTGGCCTCGTTACGGACCAAGACTTTGCCGCTGCGGTCGTACAGTATCCCTCGGGGCGCCCGGGTGACTTTTTGCCGGATACGGTTGCCGTCCGCCAGCCCCATGTTGCGCTCTCCGTGTACGACCTGCAGCATAAACAGCCGGCCGGTCAGGATCAAGAAAGCGGCCAGCGCTACCAGTACCAAGCCGACCAGCGGGCGGCGGTTGGTGTCGCTCTCCAGAGTGCTGGCGGTGGCGTCGGCCGGCAAAACGGCTTCAGCCCACTGCTCATGTTGCTGCAAGCGGCGCTTCAAAGCCGGGCCTCGGCGCTGAGGCATCAAGGCACCGTCAGCGGCGTAGCCAAACAGCGACTTAGGCTTACTCACCGCCAACGCTCCAGATCCAGTAAGTAAAGCGTTACGCTCATGCTAAGGTTTAACTCCCAACTCCCTGCTCCCGCTCCCTCTGCTCAACAGCCAAATCAGCGCCCGGCCGCCCAGCAGTACTAACAGCAGGTTTAGGCCGACCTCAAAACCGACCCGGGCGGCCGCCGCCTCCAGCGGCAGACTGACTCCGCTCAGTATCAGGCTAACAATCACCGCCGCGTTATACAACAGCGTACCGCCGACCGTGCTTAGCAACACCAGGCCGACGTTGTCAAAGTTCGCTCCAGCCCGTTTCAACATCACGATAATAAGCGCCAGCAAACTGTAAAAAGCCATCCGCAGCCCGAAATCGACGCCGCTGGCTAAATCAAGTACCATCCCGCCCGCCAGCGCCATGGCCACCGACTCGGTGGCCGTACCGACCAACCCCGCATAAATCACCACCACCAACAGCAGATTAGGCACCACTCCTAACGGCCGCATCGCCCCAAAGAAGCTGGCCTGAAGCCAGACCGACAGCAAGACCACCAGTATTAAAACGGCTAAACGCATCTGACTCCCCGGCTGCACCCGCTCATTGCTGCACCACAAACACCAGCTCCAGGCGCCCAAACTTGATGTCCGAGACCAGCTGGGCGGTTTGGAAAACGGCGTTGTCCTTTTGATTAACCGACTCCACCTGTCCAATCACCAGCCCCTTGGGTACCTCGCCGCCCAGTCCGCTGGTGATGATAACGTCGCCTGGTTTAACCGCCTGATCCTGGGGGATCTTGTCCATCACCAGCCCCGACCCGATCTGTCCCCGCACCGTACCGGTAGCCCGGCTGGATTGGTCCAGACCGCTGACCTTAAAGTCAGGATCGGTCAGCAGCCAAACCTTAGCGGTGGTTTCGGCCGCCTCACTGACCCGCCCTACCAGCGACCCCTCCAAAACCACCGCCATGCCGGCTTTAACGTTATCCCGCCGGCCACGGCCAATGGTGATAAAACCGCGAAAGTTATCGGGCTGATAGGCGATGACTTGGGCGGGGATCAGCTCGCGGGGCTGAGCTTCGCTAAACTGCAGCTGCTTACGTAAAACCTCATTTTGGACCTTCAGCTCGGTGTCCTCGGCCAACCGCTGGCGCAGACCGGCCACCTCCCGCTCCAGGCGGGCGTTGCGGGCGGCCAGATCTTTGACCGAACCGATCAAACTAATCAGCTCTCCCGTGCCCGAGCCGCCGCCGCTCAAGAACCCGCCGACCGGGTTAAGCGCCCTCCCGGCCGCCCCGCTGACCGGCCTCAGCCAACCGCGCGCGTTTACCAGCACCAGCACCAAGGCCAGCCCCAGCATGATTAAAATGATCCGGCCGGGACGTTTACGCATCCGCCGATCCATCGAACTCACCGCGGAATTTTCCCAAACTGAGTCGATACCAGCACATCCTTGAGGCTGTCGATGTCCTCCAGCACCAGCCCGGTGCCGCGTACCACCGAGGTGAGGGGGTCATCGGCCACGTGTACCGGCATCTTGGTCTCGCGGTGCACCAACAGGTCCAGCCCCTTCAAGAGAGCGCCGCCGCCGGCCAGGATAACCCCCCGGTCCATGATGTCGGCGATCAGTTCCGGCGGGGTCTCCTCAAGGGTGGTCTTGATCGCCTCGACGATGGTGCGCACGCTTTTAGCCAGCGCCGCGCGGATCTGGTCTGAGTTGACGATGATTTCTTTGGGCAGGCCGGTTACCAGGTCGCGGCCGCGCATGGGGGCCTCGACCGCCGCCTGCAGCGGATAAGCCGATCCGATGGCGATCTTGATGTTCTCGGCCGTGCGCTCGCCAATCTGCAAGTTAAACTCCTCCCGGGCGTACTGGATGATGTCATCGCTGAGCTCGTCACCGGCGATACGCAGGCTGCGCGAGGCCACGATACCGCCCAGAGAGATGATAGCTACCTCGGTGGTGCCGCCGCCGATGTCGATGATCATACTACCGGCGGCGTCTTGGATCGGCAGCCGCCCGCCAATGGCCGCCGCCATCGGTTCCTCGATCAAAAAGGTTTGCCGGGCTCCCGCGTTGGTGGCGGCGTCCTCCACCGCCCGCTTCTCCACCTCGGTCACGCCGGAAGGAATCCCGATCACCACCCGCGGACGAGGGAGGACGGTAAAGCTTTCCTTGTGCACCTTGTCGATAAAGTAGCGCAGCATCTGCTCGGTGACCTCGAAGTCGCTGACCACCCCATCGACCAGCGGCCGGGTCGCCACGATTGAGGCCGGCGTCTTGCCCACCATCTTCTTAGCCTCGTCGCCAATCGCCAGCACCTGGTTGGTGCGTTTGTTGATAGCCACCACGCTGGGCTCATTAATCACGATTCCCTTGCCGCGCACGTAAACCAGAGTGTTGGCGGTACCCAGATCGATCCCGATGTCGTGCGAGAACAGCCCCAAAAAGCGGTTAATCATGCCCGTTCTCCGGAACGACTGCCGGCGCGTGCACGATGAAGATTTTGCCGTTCGGCATTAGCGTTATCACACCTGTAAGTCTAGCAAGGCCAACAGGAGCCCACAAGGTTAAAAACTGTGTTCAAAACGCTCGTGTCCCCCGTTACTCGGTTTGTAGCATAACTATTTTATACAAATAAACAACAAACGGGCCCGTCGCTATCGCGAAGGGCCCATCGCCAACCGGACGTGGTATCCCCGTCCGGTTGGCGACCTTTATCGAGCTGCCGAGCTTCATTTAAGAAAAGCTCCGCAGCTGTCGCACTGGAAAATGCCCTGAAAGAGGCGGTCACGCGGGAGAACCGGCCGTCCCTTGATCCGCGTTTTATAGAGTACTCGATATCCGCCAGCACAGTTTGGTTCTAGGCATCTAAGCGCCAGGACCCAGTGACCGGGGCCGACTCGCACCACGATTTGATTATCCGCCTCGACGGCTGCCCGACGGATGACCCCATCGCCACCTGGGGCGGGCACTACAACCGTAAAGATGTCCTCAACTTCTCCGAACAACCGCTCCACCTCGGCCCTTAAGCCCAAGCTAGCGGCCAACTGGCGGTTACTGTCACGCATTGGCCCCCTCCTTGACCTGCACCTGTTGGCACTCCCCGGTCTCCAGGTCAAGCTCCCAAAGACTCCCGGGCGTGACGTGCCGGCGGATGAGACAGTACGAAAAGTTGGCACTTAGCAGTTTTTCCAGCGCCTGAGCGGACAAGACGGCCAGCACGTCCAGGCCAGCGGCCCGATGCTTGTTAATCTCTCTCAATATGGAGGTTCCAGGTTTATCCTGCCCTAGCCCGACAACGATTCGGCGCCGTATCTGCATGCCGTCTGCTTGCGCCGCTTGGTAAATAACATCCGCCGTTAACTGCTCCCACACGTCGCGGGCAGAAAGCAGCAGCCATGACCCCGATAGAGCGATCAGGCTTTGGGCGGCGCGCCCGGCTTGTTCCTTGCCCTCCGCAGTCAGCGCCCGGTAGCGGGCCTCGGCATGGATGACGACGATCAGACGGCTGGGGGTTTCGTTCGGTACGGCTTGAGGCATCCTAAAGCCCCCTTTCCGGTCAGCGGTCAGCGGTTAGTGACCATCCATCAACTGTCAAAGTCCCTGTATCGGCTCCAACACCTACAGGTTATACCAAATTAAGGACTGAGGGTCAAAACGCGGCCGAGCTAGGCGTGGGAAAACGTCAATACGCTTGCGCGAATAGCCAGCGGTGACCGGCGGACTTGCCACAGTAAACGCAAACCCCTTTTTCGGGCTTGGAGTCCAGTGGCAAGCAGCGGGTGGTAGCGGTGGTTTCCTCTTTTATTTTCGCCTCGCAGACTGAATCTTCGCACCAAAAGGCCCTTAAAAACCCTTTTTGGCCGGCCATAATTCGCTTAAATTCATGGTAATCCACCGCTTCATGTGTGTTCTCGCGCAGAAACTGCTCAGCCTGGTGATACAGGTGGGCCTGAATCTCGTCTAGTAGCTTCGGAACAGCCAGCGCCACATCAGACCGTAACACAGGCAGCTTTTCGCCCGTATCGCGTCGGGCCACCGTCACCTTATCCGACTCCATCTCCTGCTGACCAATCTCAATGCGCAGCGGCACCCCCTTAAGCTCCCATTTGTTGATCTTAAAGCCAAGCCGCTCGTCCTCCCTGGTATCAACCCTGACTCGACAGCCTACCTGGCGCAAGACGGCCTCCAGCCGGTCGCAGTAATCAAGCAAAGCAGCTTCCATCTTAACCGGTACAATGATCACTTGAATTGGTGCCAGCTTAGGCGGCAGCCTTAAACCCTTGTCGTCCCCGTGGGCCATAATTAACCCACCCAATGACCGGGTAGACAGACCCCAGCTGGTTTGCCACACGTGCTGCATCTTGCCGCCCCTGTCCTGGTACTTGATATCGAATGCCTTAGCGAAGTTTTGACCCAAATCATGAGAGGTGCTGCTTTGTAATGCTTTGCCCTCGGGCATCAACGTCTCGTACGTCAGCGACTGGCGGGCGCCGGCAAACTTCTCCGCCTCTGATTTTTTGCCGACGTAGCCGGGCAGTGCAAACACCTGGCGATACAGCGCCTCATACGTCTTCATGGCCCAACTCTGCACATCCACCGCCTCTTTGTGTTCGGCGTGAGCGGTGTGTCCCTCTTGCCAAAGAAACTCACTCGTTCGCAAAAACAGGTAAGTGCGTTTTTCCCAGCGCACCACGTTGTTCCACTGATTGATCATCACCGGCAGATCGCGCCACGACTGGATCCAGCGCGCGTAAGCTTCATACATGATCGTCTCGCTGGTGGGCCGCACCGCCAGTTTTTCCTCTAGCTGCTCTCCCCCGCCAATCGTCACAACTGCCAACTCGGGCGCAAAGCCCTCGACATGGTCTTTTTCTTTGTTTAAAAGCGACTCTGGAATCAGTAGCGGGAAGTAAGCGTTCTCTACGCCACGGGCACGAATCTTCGCATCGAGCTCCTGCTGCACCAGCTCCCACACCCCGTAGCCGTAGGGTCGAAATATCATGGTGCCTTTGGCGGGGCCGTAGTCGGCTAACTCAGCTCTCAAAACCGCTTTATTGTACCAGTCGGACAGTCCGGTCGACTTCTGTGGTAATTTGTTGTCGAATGCCATTTATTGTTGTCCTAAGGCGATAAACGCCAGGTAGTTATTAAACAGGTGAAACGCCACACCGGGCCAGATGCTGCCTAGCTTAACGTACAGCATACATAATAGCAGGCCCAACACCACCGTATAAACCGTCACGTTAAACTGCAGGTGGGCCGCGCCGAACAGCAAGCTCGAGCCGATCGCGCCCCACCATACCCCCCAGCGGGTGGCAAAGGCCGGAAAGATGAAGCCCCGAAACACCAGCTCCTCCACCAACGGCGGCAGCAGCACCAAGGCGATAAAACTTAGGCGGCGGGCCTCCGGGGTGGTGGCCTGAGTAAACTCGTTTGTCTGGGCCTGGTCGGGATTAAACCCGGGGAACAGCCAACTCACCAGTACAAACACCAGCGGCACCAGCACCGCCAAAGCCGTCACCGTGCCCAAGACGTAGGCCACCGCCCGCCACACCTTAAACCGCCGCAGCCCCAGGTCGCGCCAAGTCGCCCCGCGGCGCTTCAGATAGTACAGTACCAGGGCAAAGGCCGCCACCGCGTCTACTACCACCAAGGTAAAGGTGGCCTCGATGCTGCCGGCCTCCAGCGCCCGCAGCAGTCGTCCGAGCAGCGGCACCGCCGGAGCCAGCTGACCCAACGCCAGGACGATCAGCAGCGGCAGTCCGATCCAAGCCAGCAAAAACACCTTAAAGGCGTCCCCCACGTGCCAGGGCACGTGTAGGCTACGACTGCCGTTTTCCGGCATCAGAAAAACCGGCGAAAATCAAAGACGGTAATCATAACCATAAACAAGATTAAAAAGATGAATCCGACCGCGTGAATCAGGCTTTCCGTGCCAACCGACAGCTTTCTTTTGGTGACCTGCTGATAACTGATGAGCGCCAAACGGCCGCCGTCAAGCGCCGGGATAGGCAGGGCGTTAAAGGCCGCCAAGGCGACCGATATGCTCATAGCGAACTGCACCAGGTAGTTTAACCCCAGCGTCGAGATGTTCTTGGTCAAAAACACTATGCCCAGCGGGCCCACCGCCGCTTCGGCCGCTTTCGGCACACCGCTTGCAAACAGACCGATAATCAAAAATGGAATTTGCAGCAGCAAACCAACTATGGCCGCGACGGTTAAGCCCAACAGCTGCAACAGCAACCCGGCCGACACCACCACCGCCGCAAACGGTGAGTACTTTATTTGGTAGGTCTGAAGCGGGCTGACTCCCAAAAAGCCCTGGTCGCTGCCGGGCTCGCGCAGTTTGACCCGCACGTCCCGCTGCGCCGTACCTTGCTTAACCGTCAGCGTCACCTCTTGGCCGGCGTGGCTCTTCGTAAAGCCGGTTAAATCTGATGCCTCCAGGAACGGCTGGTTGTTGCCGCTGAGGATGTAGTCGCCGGCCTTAATACCGGCCGCGTCGGCCGGTGAACCCGGCACCGTTTCAGCCACGATCAAACGCTTTGGCTGCGCCACTTGTGGTTGACCGAAACTAAACTGGCCCGCGAACATTGGCGGCAGTCCCGTTAGAGTCAGATACAACAACAGACCGTAAGCGGCCAGGGCGTTCATCCCTACCCCCGCCAGTAAAATCTTGGCCTTGGTGCCGTAGCTGGCGGCGTTGAAGCTGTCGGGGCCGGTGTCGGCGGCATCTTCGCCCTTTAGCCGCACAAACCCGCCCAGCGGCAACAGGTTAACCGAATAAACGGTCGGGCCGATCCGACGTCCAAACAGCCGCGGCGGAAAGCCGAAGCCGAACTCCTCTACCGCCACCCCGTTGCGGCGGGCCATCACAAAATGTCCCAGCTCGTGTACAAACACCAGCAGGCCGATGACCGCCACCACCAGCAAGATAACCCCGATCACTGCGTCACCGCGCCGCCTCGGCCGCGCTCGCCGGCAGGTTGGTCGGCTGGGTGTAGTCGCCGCCAAAGCGCCGCCGGCGCGAAGCATAGTCGGCCAGCGCGGCCTCCAGATCGGCGGCAGCGAAGTCGGGCCAGTGCTTAGACGTAAAATACAGCTCGGCGTAGGCTGCCCGCCAGAGCATAAAGTTGCTTAGCCGCTGCTCGCCTGAGGTTCTAATCACCAGATCCAGCGGCGGAATGTCCGGAGCGTACAGGTAGCTAGAGATCTTCTCAACGGTGACGTCCTCGGCCGGGACCTCGTCAGCCAGCATCTTCCCGACCGCCTCGGCGATCTCCAGCTGCCCGCCGTAATTCAAACAGAACGCCACCGTTCCCTTGGTGTTAGCGGCGGTCCTAGCCTCGGCCTTCTCGATGGCCGTTAAAATTTTGGGACTTAAGCGGCTCTTTGATCCTAAAAAACGCACCCGTAGATTTTTGCGGTTCATCTCATCAACCTCATGCGTTGCCACCCAGTACAACAGGTTCATTAAGTAACCCACCTCCTCCCGGCTGCGCCGCCAGTTCTCGGTTGAAAAGACGTAAGCTGAAAAGTACTCTATCCCTTTACCGATCGCCAGCTCCCCGATATCTTTCAAGATCTCGTAGCCGCGGCGGTGCCCTTCCAGCTGCGGCAGGCCGTGATTTTTGGCCCAGCGGCGGTTGCCGTCAAGGATGATGCCGAGGTGGCGAGGAAGGCCGGCAGGTTGTTGCCTAGAGTTCATATACCTAAAGATTATACCGTTTGTCGGCGGGGAAACAAAACCGCCTGGGGCGGAAGCGGCCGGACGCCTCACGCGCCCGTCGGCTCGGCCGTAAACCGCGTTTTACTCTTTTGTAAGTTATAAAAAGCCAGGGCGGCCTCAATGTGCTGCTCCGAGAAATCAGGGAAAAGGACGTCCGCAAAGTACAGTTCAGCCCGGGGTGAGTTCAGCGGCATAAAAGACGACAAGCGATTGACCTGGCCGGTTCGAATAATTAGATCAATCGGCTGCTGAATGTCGGCCGCCCGGGCCAAAACCGCTTTATCGATGCGCTCATGGGTGTCACGTAGCCGGTTGTAAATCCGCACGACTTCGTCATCGAGTGACCAGCCAACCAGATAGTGGAGGGTGAACTGGTTGTTCAACCCGGTGTCTTCCTGGAGCTTTAAAAAACTCTCACGGTACGGCGCCGGGAGCAACTCCAGATTCCCGGCCACCGTTACCTTAATCTTTTGACCGCTCAAACCGGGGACGGCCAAAAAGTTATCCAAAAAAGCCTCAACCTGCTGACGCGGCCGGAGCAGGTTAGTAACGGAACTGGTTGCCACATAGAGCGATTTGACCCGGTGTCGCGAGAACCGGTCACAGCAAAAAGCCAACTGGCGGGCCATGCGTTCGTAGCCCTGGCGAACGCTCAGCCCCCGCTGACCCGCCCACCTTCTGTCGCCATCGACTATCAGCATAACGTTCATGAGCGCCGCACTTAAACCTGCATGATCTCGGCAGCTTTGGCTTTCTCGATGGCGTCGATCTTAACTCTGTACTGGTCGATCTTTTTGTTCAGCTCGGTTTCGGCAAACTTAACGTCATCCTGGGTGGCCTGTTTATCTTTTTCTAATCTTTTAACGTCGTTTAAAATGTCGTGGCGGATGTTGCGCAGGGTGATGTGGCAGGCTTCGACCTTTTCGCCCAGGTTTTTAACCAAGTCACGGCGGCGCTCCTCCGTGAGCGGCGGGACATTAAGCCGGATAGTTGAACCGTCGTTGTTGGGGTTCAGCCCCAACGACTGGGTTTCACGGATAACCTTCTCCACCGCCGGCAACACACTCCGGTCCCAGGGGGTGATGGCGATGGTGCGGGCGTCAGGGGTGTTGATGGTAGCGACTTGTTTGAGCGGCAGCATCTGGCCGTAGGACTCCACCATCAAGCCGCCGACCAAGGCGGTTGAGGCCCGGCCGGTACGCAGACCTTTGAGCTCTTCGCCCAAGTGCTCCAGCGCCTTGTCCATCTTTGGATTAGCGCTATCAACTAAAGCTCTAACCACTCGACCCGCCTAACTCAAGCCGGCTGAAGCGCCGAACCACTACGTTTTCGCCTAGCTTGGCAACCAGCGCCTTCGTCAGGTCGTCGACCGAGCGGTCGGGGTCCTTGACGAACGGCTGGCGGGTCAGGCAGACCGACTGGTAGTACTTGTCCAGCTTACCGGCCACGATCTTGTCGATAATTTCAGTGGGCTTACCGGCGGTTGCCTGGCTGGCTTCCAGCTCGCCGCGGTAAATCTCTTTCTCCTTCTCGATAGCGGCCTCCGGTATGTCGGCCGGCGATACGTACACCGGGGCCGTAGCCGCTACCTGCATGGCGATGTCGTGGGCGAACCGCTTAAAATCATCGGTGCGGGCCACAAAGTCGGTCTCGCAGGTAATCTCAACCAAGACGCCGATCTTGCCGCCGTGAACGTAGCCCTCAACCAACCCGTTACGGGCCTCGCGGTCGGCTTTTTTGGCCGCGCTGGCCTGACCGGCCAGCCGCAAAATTTCGACCGCTTTGTCGAAGTCTCCCCCGGCCTCGACCAAGGCGTTCTTGGCGTTCATCATGCCGGCACCGGTGGCCGCCCGCAGTTTTTTGATATCCTCTAAGCTAATCGCCATTTTACTTTTACTCCAGTTCCTATTTGCCGGTTTCAAGCCCCGGTCTCCCGAGGCTGCGATCAAGCTGACGGTTCTTACCGCGTGGCCGCAGCCGGCTGATCGGTTTTAGCGGTTTCCTGGTGGCTGGCCAAGTACTCACCCCGCCCCTCTCTGGCCGCCTCAGCGATCGCCTTGGTAATCACCTTGATCGATTTTATAGCATCGTCATTGGCCGGAATCGGGTGGTCAATCAAACCAGGGTCAGCGTTTGAGTCGGCTATAGCGATGACCGGGATGCCCAGCTTCTTGGCCTCCAGTACCGCCGTGTGTTCCTTGGGCGCGTCGACCACGTACAGGGCCGCCGGCATGCCATCTAGCTCCTTAATCCCGCCAAACACGTGGTTCAGCTTGGCCACCTCTTCCATCAGCACCCCCACCTCCTTTTTGTTGTAGTTTTGGTTCATCTCGCCCGACTCATTTTGAGCCTCCAGCTTCTTCAGGCGGTTAATTTGGGCTTTGATGGTACGGAAGTTGGTTAACATGCCTCCCAGCCAGCGCTCGGCCACGTACGGCATGCCGGCGTCGATCGCCGCCTGCTTGACGATGGCTTTGCCCTGGCGCTTAGTGCAGACGAACAAGATCACCCCGCCGCCGGCCGTCACGCCGCGGGCAAACTTAGCGGCCGCCGACAGGTGCCGGGAGGTCTGGGTTAAGTCGATAATGTGAACCCCACCGCGCGCGCCAAAAATAAATGGCCGCATTTTGGGATTCCAGCGCCGGGTCTGGTGCCCGAAGTGAGCCCCCGCTTCCAGTAACTCCTTTAAACTAACCCCTGCCAAGACAAATCCTTTCTCTTCACGCACCTAACTTTGTTTTTAGCTCTCGCTGGAGCTTAGTACAAAGAGGATTGACCGATGCGCTGTTTCTTTAATTATAACTTGCCTACTCTAGCAGATCAGATTCGTTTCGGCAAGACCGCACCGGGTGGATCACGTGTTGGTCCGGGCCGTCAGAGCTGGATCAATTTGACCGGCCGGCCAAAATCCGCTATATTATCGCAGTTATGAAACAAAACATTCACCCCGATTACATGGAGACGAAGGTTAGGTGCAACGGCTGCGGCACCAGCTTTGAGACGCGCTCCACCGTGCCCGCCATTACCGTCGAAATCTGCTCCAACTGCCACCCCTTTTACACCGGCAAGCAAAAGCTGCTTGATACCGCCGGACGGGTTGATAAGTTTAACGCTCGCCGCCAGCAAGCCGCCAAGATCGCCGAGTCAAAGGCTCGCACTAAGAACCAGGCCGAGGACCCCGAGTTAGCCGAAATCCAGCAAGAGTTCCAGGCTGAAACGGTTAACCTGCCGGACGGCCAGAAGGCGCCGCGGGTCCGGCAAAAGCCCGGTCAAACCCCCGGAGACGCCCCAGCGTAAACTTAAGCTGTCTGTCGTGCGCCTGCTACAATAATGGCAGGCGTTTTTTGTTGAGCGGCCGCAACTTAGGAAGGTTACTGTATGGACGAAACCGAAACCAAGATCAGGGCCGAGTACGAGGCGATTGCTAAGCAGATGCAAGACAGCGCCCTGTTCGGCACCCCTGCCATGGCTAAACTGGGCAAGCGGCAGGCTGAGCTGCAGGGCTTGATCGAGCTTTACGACCGGCGCCGGCGTATCGGTGACGACCTGGCGGTGCTGGAGGATCCGGAGCTGGCCGGCATGGCCGGCGCGGAAATGCCCCGCTTGCTGGCAGCCAAGGCCGAAATCGAAGACAAACTAAGACTGGCGCTGGTACCGAAAGACCCGCAGGACGCCAAAAGCGCCATTATCGAAATCCGGGCTGGGGCTGGGGGCGATGAAGCTTCATTGTTTGCCGCCGAGCTCTACCGTATGTATGCTCGTTACGCTGAAACCAAGGGCTGGCACGCGGAGCTGATCTCGGAGAGCCCGTCGGACGTTGGGGGTTATAAAGAGGTCATCTTTAGCGTCAAAGGCGCCGCTACCTACGCCCATCTCAAGTACGAGTCCGGCGTCCACCGGGTGCAGCGGGTGCCGGCCACCGAGTCACAGGGGCGGGTTCACACCTCAACGGTAACCGTCGCGGTCTTAGCCGAAGCGGAGGAAACCGAACTGGAAATTAACCCTAACGATCTGCGTATCGATGTCTACCGCTCCGGCGGCCACGGCGGCCAATCGGTTAACACCACCGACTCAGCCGTCCGCATCACCCATCTGCCCTCCGGCCTGGTCGTTACCTGCCAGGACGAGAAAAGCCAGCTCAAGAACAAACTCAAGGCCATGAGCGTGCTGCGTTCGCGCTTGCTGGCCCAAAAGCTGGAGAACGAGCGCCAAGAACTAGATACTGCCCGGCGCGGTCAGATCGGCACCGGCGACCGCAGTGAAAAAATCCGCACCTACAACTTTCCCCAAGACCGCGTGACCGACCATCGCATCAACCTCAGCCGCCACGGCCTCCCCGGTTTCATGACTGGTCAGATCGACGACATGATCCAGGCGTTGCGGGCGGCCGACCTCGAGGCCGCCCTGGCCGCCGCCAAAGCATGACCGTCGGGCAGCTGCTTAGTCGGGCCCGGTCCCAGCTTCAAGCCGCCGGCGTTCCCAGCGCCCGGCTGGACAGCCAGCTGCTGCTGGAACACGTCACCGGCCAGGGGCGCAGCTGGCTGCTGGCGCATCCCGAAGTAAAGCTGCCGGGCGACCAAGTAAAAACATACCGCGTTTTAACCGACCGGCGATCCCGGCGCGTCCCGCTGGTCCACCTGACCAGCGGCCGAGAGTTTTACGGAATGAGTTTTTTTGTCGACGCCAACGTCCTCGTGCCCCGGGTCGAAACCGAGAAGCTGGTTGAGTTGGCCGTTGAGTATTCCCCCCCAGACTCGAGCCTGATCGACATCGGTACGGGCTGCGGAGCCATCGTCCTGGCGATCGCCAAACAGCGCCCGGACCTGTCCGTCACGGCCACCGATGTTTCGGTCGGCGCCCTCAATGTCGCCCGCCGTAACGCCGCTAAGCATAACCTAAGAGTAGAGTTGCTGCACGGTGATCTTTTCGGGGCCTTAAGCACACCGCAGCGCTTTTCGACCGTTGTCGCCAACCTGCCTTACTTACCGGACGATGCCCGGGACGAGCTGCTGCCGGAGGTTAAGCGTGAGCCGAACGTGGCCTTGTTTGGCGGACCCGGTGACGGCCTCGGTCTTTACCGCCGCTTCCTGGCCCAGCTGCCCCGCTACCTTGCTCCCGGCGGCTACCTCTTCACCGAATCCGACCCCTGGCAGCAGGCGGCTTTAATTCAAGAGGCCAACAAGATCGGGCTCAAGCCGATCGAGCAAGACTACTTTATTCTGGGCTTTCGGCTGGCTTGACTGCTTTTAAAGCAGCTTTTACTGCCCGCGCGCCTCTTCCAGCGTCACCTCTGCCGTTTGCTCCTGGCCGTCGCGCAAGTACGTCACCTTCACCTTGTCCCCTACCTTGTGCCGTCCCACCAGCGTTGCCAGCGGGTTGTCTTCGTCAACCTTTGTGCCGTCGATCTTGGTAATGATGTCACCCTCGCGCAAGCCGGCTTTAGCCGCCGGGCTATCAGGGATAACGGCGGGCTGGCCCTCGCCGCCAGCCACCAGCGCCCCTTCGGTGGTGCTAAGGTTGTACCGGCGGGCCAAATCGCGCGTCATCGGAATGTAGCTGACGCCCAGGTACGGCCGCACTATCCGCCCCTCGGACCTGATACTGGCAATGGCCTGCTCGACCTCTGAGATCGGTATGGCAAAGCCGATGTTTTGGGCGCCGCCGCCGGCCACGGCGGTGTTGATACCGATCACCTGGCCGTCAATGTTCACCAACGGGCCGCCGGAGTTGCCGGGATTGATAGCGGCATCGGTTTGAATTAAGTTTTGCAACCCCTCCGATCCGATCGGCCGTCCCAGCCCCGAAATGATGCCCTCGGTGGCGGTGTTGTCGAACCGGCCCAAGGCGTTACCGATCGCCACCACTTTTTGGCCTACCAACAGGCCCCGTGAATCACCCAGCTCCGCCGGTTTCAGTCCCTTAGCGTTGATACGCAAAAAGGCGATGTCGTTAAGCGGATCTCGTGCCACCACCTTGGCGTCGCGATACTCGCGCCCATCAGACGTAAAAATACTAAAGCTGCCGGCCTCTTCCGGCAGCACGTGCTTGTTGGTTAAGATCAACCCGTCCTCGCTTAAAATAACCCCGGTGCCGGCACCGGTCTGAGCCTGGCGAAACCCAAACGGCCCGATCCCGGTAGTGGCGGTGGTGATACTAACGACGCTGGGTGAAACCTTTTTGACCACGTCAACTACCGCCGAGCTCTCCTCGAGCCTGACTCTTTGCTTATCAACCGTAATAGCCCCCGGAAAGTACCGCACCATGGCGTAACTGCCGGCCAACCCGCCGCCCAAACCGAAAATCAGCGCAACGGCAACCAGCCGTTTTACCAGGGCGTAAGGCAGATTTGCAGCGGATAGCTTATCATCGGTCCGGCCGTCGTCCATGTCTTTCCTCGCCAGTAAAGTTGGTAAATAATTTGGATCCGCCAGCTGGCCGCTAAATAAGGCCGTTCCACTTCGTCCCCAACGCCACCACCACCAGGACCACCAGCCCGATCATCAGATACTCCACCAAGCGGCTGCGGCTCAAGCTGCCCTGGCGGTGGGAAACGTATATGCCGGCTAGGCAGTAGGCGATGGCGGTTAAGACCACCGCCGGCTGGGGCACGACCAGCAAGCCGTCCAGCACAATATAGTTTACCAGCCAAAGTGAGAACACCCAAGCGCACTGAGCGGCCACCAACGCCCAGGCTGCAGCCAGAGCCGGGGCGGCGGGATCGCGGTAGCGCGCCAGCAAACCCGTTGCCACCAGCCAGCTTGTAGCCCACGTCAGGATAACCACCAAACCGGTCGGGACGCGCCAGACACCGGCGGCCAAAAAGATGGCGGATAAAGCGGCCAACTGGTTCACCGCCGCCAGTATCAACCCGCTCCTCTCCTCGCCCCGGCGCGGGACCAGCCAAACCCTCCCGGCCAAGAAAGCTGCGGCCAGCACCGCCTGACCGCCGAAGCCCGGGCTAAGCACGATCAAAACGGCCATCGACAGGCTAAGCAGCCACCGCTGGCTGGCCGCCACCTGTCCGGCCCACGACCGCCCCGCCGTCCGCCAAGCAGCGTACCCCTCTACCACCAGCACTAAGGCAACGGCCAAAACCGGCTGCTGCAGTCTGGCCAACCACAAAATCAGGCCAACCAGCGCCAGGCTGGGCAGCCAGTTTGCAACTTTTACTGTAACAGGGTTCATTTGCTTAAACTCAAGCTCTTAGTCAGCACTCCGGCGGCGATTCACTGCACATTATTTAAAACCAAAACCGCCAATTGAGCAAACGCCTTACTCCCGGTAATCGGCCCCAACCACCACTTTAATGTCGGCTTGATTACCGCTGCCGGGAAATTTTTGCGCCTTGGCGCCAAAGCGGGTCTCCAGATACTTAACGGTGTAGGGCTTTTGGCCGCCGGTGTAGTCGTAAATAACGGTACCGGCGTAGTTTTGGCGGTCGGCCGTAACCATCCTGACGACGTTGTAGTTGTAGCCCTGCAAAACCTTGCCGACCTTGGTAGCCAACCCGTCGCGGGTGGTCCCGTTGTGCACCTCGATGCTGGCCGCCTCTTCTTTGAGATAGTTGTCGACAAAAATAGCTTGAACCGCCCGCTTGATCTCGCTAAAGTCGCCCACCCCGGCCTTGGGTACCACGATCGAACCGGCCCCGGGGATGTCGCCGAACTCTAACAAACCGTCAGGCGAGGTGTCGAGCACCTTGGTAACAACCTTGTTTTTATCGATCTCCTTGGCGATCTCGGCCAGCTTCTTAATCTCCGCCAGCTGCAGATCGGTTTGAGCGCTCGAACCTACTACGTCAATGAGAGCCGCTATTTTAGCCGGATTGGTGAGGGTCGACAGGCTCAAGGCCTTGTCGCGCAACGCCAACAGTACCTGCTGCTGACGGGCCGCCCGGCCAAAATCCCCCCCGCAGGTACCGGTGCGGCAGCGGGCATACTTTAAAGCGGTGGCCCCATTCAAGTGCCGGGGCCCGGCCGCTAAGTTAAAGCCGCACTCACGCGCCGGGTTCCTGTCGCACGGGTACTTGCTGTCGGACAGATCCTCCTCGACCTGCACGTCAACCCCGCCCACGGAATCAACGCCCTTTTTAAAACCGCTAAAATCAATCCGGGCGTAGTAGTGCATCCTCACCCCGAGGACGTTCTCGACCGTCTTTTTAGCCAGCGCCGGCCCGCCGCCGCGATAGCGTTTTGACTCGCCGGAGGCATGCGCGGAGTTAATTTTAGCCGAGCCACCTCCCGGCACCGGTACGTACAGGTCGCGCGGTATACCAAGCATAGCCACCTCTTTGGTGCGGGGGTCCAAACTTACCACCATGATGGTATCGCTCAGCGTACCGCCGTCATGCCCCGGCCCGCCGACTCCTAACAACAAAATGTTAACCCGGCCGTCGCCTTCGCCTCTGAGCTTGGTCGGGTCGACGTCGCCCGCCAACGCCGGAGCCCCGCCGCCGGCGTTGCTGGTAATGATTTTACTGGTGGCCAAAAGCACTTTAGCACCAAAAATCACCCCCACCGCGGCCATCACCGCCGCCGTCACCATGGCCGCCCGTTTACTGGGTTTAAACGCCCGGCGGGAGACCGGTTTACGGTACTGGAAAACAGGCCGCTCGGGGCCGGCAGCAGGCGCGGGTGCGGGCTCGACCAGGTTCGCTAGCGGCTCGGATGTGGGAGCCGAGAGTTGGGACTCGGACGCTGCCGTCCCCGTGGGAGTTGGCGCTGGAAGCGAGTTCGGCCTGGCCGGCAAGTGGAGCGGCTGCCGGGAGGGGCCGTCCAGGCGCCTCCGTCCAAAAGGTTGACGTGAATCCATTACGCTTAAGTATAAACGCCACAACCCAAAAATGCCAAGCGCTAAATCCTGATTTCTTAACCGGCGGCCGGTTTTCAGCGGCCCGGCGGCCCCCTGCGTAACCTGTGGCCGCATAATATTAGAGTCAATGCTTTATAGACACCCGCCTCTGGGCTATACTTGTTAAGATGGACGACCAAAACAGCTCTACCAGTCAAAGTAACCCCGATCCCTACATTCAGCCGCCCGCGGATCCGTCTAACCAGCCCCCAGCCGACCGATCCGACGTCTTCCAGCTGCCCAGCGTACCGCCCGCCCCGCGCATGGACGGGCCCGCGCCGTTGCCTCCGGCGCCGCCTCAGTCCGCCGCTTTGCCGGAAGCGCCGTCCGCCTACACCCCTCCTGCTCCTACTCCTTCCCCTGCCCCTGCTCCTACTCCTTCCCCTGCCCCTGCCCCTCCTCCTACTCCCCCGCCGCCCAACAACAGCGCCTTTCCCGTGCAGAATCCAAAGCTGGAACCCGAAGACCGCAGCGCCGGCGTCTTAAGCGGCCTGGGGGCAGGACTGTGGGCGGTCGTCACCGGACTGCTCAACTGGTTCATTATCCCCATCGGCATCGTGCTGGTGCTGCACAGCTTCGTCTTCCAGGCCTTCCACGTGGTCGGGTCGAGCATGGTACCAACCCTGCGGGAGGCCGACTACCTGGTCATCTCCAAAGTTGAGGGCAGTGTGGCCCGGGCCAAGAGTCCGACCGACCAGAACGCTTACGTGCCAGAACGCGGCGAAGTGGTGGTGTTCCGCTACCCTAAAGACCCCGGCTTAGTGTTCGTTAAACGCGTCATCGGACTGCCGGGAGAACGGGTGGTGGTCAGAAACGGCCAGATCACGGTTTACAACAGCCAGATCCCCGCCGGCTTTAACCCCGACATCACGGGTGACTACAAAGTCAGCGACCCGGTCACCTTGGGTAACTACGACGACGTCATTCCCGAGGGCAACGTGTTCGTGGTGGGTGACAACCGCGCCCCTAACGGCTCATTCGACTCGCGGGAATGGGGCCCGCTGCCTACCGGCAACATCATCGGGCGGGCGGTAATCCGGCTGCTGCCAATCGATATGTTCAGATTCTTCTCGCAAATACCGAACTTCCAGTCTGTCACGCCCGCCGCCGGCCCCAGAGACTAAACCCCCTCGGATCGCGGCTCCAGGTTCAGGCGTCCGACTTCTTGATGGCGTTATAAATCCTGTCCAACTCCTCGTCGGAGTAAAACTCAATCTGCAGACGGCCGCCTTTGGCGGTGCGCACCAAACTGACCTTGGCGCCCAGGTACTCCCCCAGATTTCTCGTCAAGTCGTTGGTACCGGCGCTGCGCTCAAGCGCCCGGCCGGGCGTGGCCGCGCCCCTGAAGTCGCGCGCAAAGGCCTCGGCCTGGCGCACCGTCCAGCCACGTTCGATCATCATCTCCAGCAGCACCAGCTGCTTTTCGGGCGACACGCTTAAAACAGCCCGCGCGTGCCCTTCGCTAATGACACCGCCGGCCACCGCCCGCTTAGCCTCCAGCGGCAGATTAAGTAAACGGATGGTGTTGGAAACCGTCGAAGCATCCTTGCCGACGCGGCGGCCGATGTCTTCGTTGGTCAGATTAAACTGGTCGATAAGCTTACGGTAGGCGGTGGCGGTTTCGATCGGGTTGAGGTCCTGCCGCTGAATGTTTTCGATCAAGGCCAGCTCCAGCTTTTCCTGATCGTTAAAGCTGCGCACAATCACCGGAACGGTGGCCAAACCGGCCAGCTTAGCCGCCCGCAGCCGCCGCTCACCGGCAATCAGTTGGTAACCGCCGCCCTGGGTTTCGGTCACCACCAGAGGCTGCAAGATGCCGTGCGCGGTAATCGAAGCCGCCAGCTGCGCCAGCGCCTCCTCGTCAAAGGTTTGGCGGGGCTGGTGTGGGTTGGGCTCGATTGCCGCCGGCGCCACTTGCCGGACGACGTCGCCCGACACCCGCTGGCCGGCCTCGGTGGTGGCGGCGGTGGGATCAAACTCCTCTTCCACCAGCTGGGTCGGGATCAAAGCGTCAAAACCCCGGCCTAACCCCCTTTTGTTGCTCGCATTACTCATAGCCTGTTACCTTTGATTTAGCTGTTGCTTCAAACCTTGGATGTCTGACGTTTTTCGGCCCGCTTGACTACCTCTTTGGCCAGCTGCTTGTAGCCCTTGGCCCCCTTGCTCCAACTGTCGTAATGGCTGATCGGCTTGCCGTAACTGGGAGCCTCGGCCAGACGGACGTTTCTGGGGATAATTGTATCAAACACCTTGTCGGGGAAGTGCCGCTTGACCTCGGCGTGAACCTGGGTCGACAGGGTGGTGCGGCCGTTGTGCATGGTTAGGAGCACCCCGAGCAGATGTAAGCTGGGGTTCAGCCCCTTCTTTACCCGCTGAATCGTTTGAATCAGCTGCCCCAGACCCTCCAATGCGTAATACTCGGCCTGTACCGGGATTATGACGGCGCCAGCCCCCACCAAACCATTAATAGTTAAAAGCCCCAGTGAAGGCGGGCAATCAATCAGAATGTAGTCGTACTCCAGCTGGCGCAGCGCGCGGCTCAAGCGGAACTCGCGCGCAGGCATCCCCACCAGCTCAAGCTCGGCCGCGGCCAACACGGGAGAGGCGGGCAGCAGTTCCAGCCCGTGGTAGGGCGTGCGCACAATCAACTCCGCCGCGGGAGTGTCCTCGACCAAGGCGTGGTACAGCGCCCGGTTCAAATCGTTTTTATCCACTCCCAGGCCGCTAGTGGTGTTAGCCTGCGGATCTAGGTCAACCACCAGCACCCGCTGGCGTCCCTTCGCCAAATAGGCGCCTAAGTTAATGGTGGTGGTCGTCTTCCCCACCCCGCCCTTCTGGTTAGCAATCGCAATTACCTGCGCCACGGTTCCCTCATTTCAACCTAAATTGTACCAGATTAACGCTTACGTTTCAAAAGTTGCCCGCCTTCAGCCTGCTACCGTTCCGCCAGTTCGAGCATAAACTTCAAGTCATCACGAATCAGCCGGGGAGTTAAGAACTTGGCCTTGACGCTGTCGTGGCCGTAGCGCCCCATCGCCGCGGCCCGCTGGGGGTTTTTAATGAGTTCCGCCGTACGTTTAGCCGCCTCAGCCGGCCCGCTTATCAGGTAACCGCTGCGGCCGTCCTCTACCTGCAGCGGAATGCCGCCGACATCGGTCCCGATCACCGGGCGACCGGCCCACAGCGCCTCGGTAACGGTCAGACCAAAACCTTCACGCAAGGATTTTTGGATAATCACGTCGGCGTGGGTTTGAAAAGCCCGCACCGCCCGGTCGTCCGCCCGGTCGGCCAGTACAAACAGGTCCGCCTTGCCCTCCGCGGCCTGCGACACCCGCTCCAGCACCACCGCCCCCTCCGGGTCGTCGCTCGACGAGTCCCCCACCAGCGCCAACTGCAATCCGGGAACCTCCCGCCGAGCCAAGGTCCACGCCTCGATCACCCCCAACGGGTCTTTCCATGGGTCGAACCGCGAAACCTGACAAACCAAGGGCCGGTCGGGATCGATCCCGAATCGCCTGACGATCTCCCGGGCGACAATCGGGTCCATCAGCCTGTTTTTGTCCGCCAAGGGATCGATCGCCATCGGTATGACCGCGAGCTTTTTAGGCTCTAAGCCCTCCAGCAGGTACTTGCGCATCGTAAACACCAACCCGTCGTACGGAGCCAGGTAACGCACAAACCTATCCCGGTAGCTGGGGTTGGCATGTTTAGAGTCGATGTGGCAGCGCCAAATCCATTTTGTCCCCGTCACCTTGGCCTGGCGGATAGGCATCATCTCCAGCGCCGCCGCCGGCTGAGGATCGTGGATTTTGATAAAGTCCCACTGCGCGGCGTCGATGTGGCCAGCCAACTCGCGGTTATAATCTTCGTACAGCTGCCACTGCTGGGGCGATAAATTCTTAGCATCACCCTGCAGCCCGTTATGAATCTGTTTTGTCACGGTAAAGAAGTCGACCTGCGGCTCAAGTACCTGCCAGCTCACCGCCAGACCCAGATCCTGTAGCAGAGGCAGCTCAGATCGTAAAATTTCGGCCACCCCGCCGCCCGCCGACGTGGCGTTAACGTGCAGCACCCGCGCGCCCTTTAGTTTACCGGCCAATTGCCGCACCTCACTAAAAAGAGCATCCGGCACCTGGCCGCGATACTCTTCGAAACGACGCTCTTTTAGCTCAACCCTTTTTAGCATACCCCCACTTTAACATGATTAAGACAGGCGAAAGGGCCCGAAGAAAGTGTTTTACAACACCTCTTCGGGCCCCGAGAGATTGCAACGGATCCAAGGAATCAAGGGATAGCAAACCCCAAAAGTCCCAGGATCCAAGCGCCTTACTTGCGGAAGGCCAGGAAGCGGTAGCCCGGGTGCCACCGAAAAAGGCCAAGCCAAGCGAGGCCGAGGAAGCGCCGCGAGGGGCGGCCCCAGAGGTAACCGACCCTGCGTCGACCAAGCGGACGCGCCCAGACCGAGCCGAGTGCCACGATCAGGAACTGGCGCTGAAGGTCAGGGTACTGCGCGCCTAGAGCTAGCAATTCCGGCATGAGGCCGGCCCTGAGACCCAATCGATCGATCTCAGCCAGCACCTCAGCGTCGGTCGCCAACCGGTTCAGGTGGACTAGCACGGCTTCGGTTTCGACGATGCCGCTCCCCACTACCGGAAAGTTCTGGTCGGTGATGCTGGGGTTGACGTAGCCGTCGTAGTTGCCAACCACGATCATGTCCGCAATGGATCGGTCGAAGTTGATGGTCAACGGATAGGAGTCGACACGCCGCCCTACCAGAATGCTTGCCCACTCAGCAAAGATGGCGTCACCCTCCGGCGTGGATAGACGATGGATGTGCTCATCGGACCCGCCGCGCGCTCGTACGGCCTGGTCCAGCTTGGTGAAGATACTGGTGAGCAGACCGGCCCCACTGACAATGCTCGAAACTTTGTTCCTGCTTGCTGCCATTGAAGCTCCTTGTGATTTGTAGGTCAGTCCCTCATCCCGGCGGATTGCCGGGACCGCAGACGAACCGCCTGGAGCCGCGCTGGTGTTAGCCGCAGCTATGGAATCAGATAACCCGAGCCAAAGCTACAGCCAACTGCAAGAAACGATTTTAAAGTACGCCTAAAGTTATACTAAACTTAGCAGTTTTTGTCAACTTATGGTGGCTCCAGCAGAAGGCTACTCCGATCTCCGCCACACCGCCGCCCGCCGACGTAGCGTTAACTTTAACATGACTAGACAGGCGAAAGGGCCCGAAGAAAGTGTTTACAACACCTCTTCGGGCCCAAAAGATTTGGGCGGATTCCAAGGAGCCAGGGATGAAAGCCCCCGGGACCCAAGGATCCAAGCGCCTTACTCGCAGAAAGCCAGGAAACGGTCGTGCGAGTACCACCGATCACCAAACCAGTGGAGGTCGAGGTAACGCAGCGGGGAGCTACTCCAGAGGCAACCAACCCCGCGCCTACCGTGCGGATTCGTCCAGACCGAGCCGAGTGCCACGATAGGAAACTGACGCTGAAGGTCAGGATAGTGCGCTCCTAGAGCTAGCAGCTCCGGCATAGTGCCGGGCCTGAGGCCCAGTCGGTCGATCTCGGCCAGTACCACCTCGGCGTCGGTCACCACCCTGTTCAGATGGACGAATATGGCGCAAGCCTTGACCGTGCCGCTCTCTGACACCGGGAAATGCTCGTAGGTGATGTCGTCGTTGGCGTGGTCGTAGCCGCCGGCTGCCACCATCTCTGCGATGGACCGGTCGAAATCGATGACGAGCGGGCAGTTACCGCTCAAAAGCGCATCAGTAAACTGACCGTTGATACCGCGCTGCAGCAAAGCCAGCACTTCTTCGGCTGGCCGCACGCCCGTCTTGAACATCTCGAAAAGCTGATTGGACCGAACGGCCCATGCTGCCAGCTCCGCTTGGGTAGCTTTTGCACCCATGATGGGCTCCTTTGTGCCGCTGTTTGCCCACGCTTACACACAGCGTGCATCGTGGTCCCAAGTCTGCGCTTGAGAACGGCCCCTTGAGACTAACTTGTTAGCCTTGCTCGAACAGGAATTACCGTTCGAGAGTTAACTATCCGTTGGTCGCAAAACGCCGCCCTCAATTTGCCGAAAGCCGAAAGTAAATCTTTTAAAGAACCCCTACATTAAACCAAACTTAACAGTTTTTGTCAACTTCTGGCGGCTCCGCATAAAACTACAACAAAGCTGGCGACACGTCCGCCCTCGCTCCGCTACTGTCTACACGCTACCATCTACTGTCTACCCGATCGACGTGATCTTGATCTGCGCGTAGTGCTGCCGGTGGCCGGTCAGCTTGTTGACCCGCTTTTTGGGCTTGAACTTTAGTACCTTGATCTTGTCGCCTTTAACTTCGCCCGTCACCTCGGCCTTAACCTTGACGTCTTTCACAAACGGAGCACCCACCTGAACCTTGTCGCCGTCTATCAGCATAAGTGTCTCGAACTCGAGCTTTTTGCGATCATCACCCACCAACTCAACCTCTAGGGTCTGGTCTTTGCTTACAATGTACTGTTTTCCGCCGGTTGTAATAACTGCCTGCATTGTTTGTCGTCCCGTCGTTTCCGTTTCCGCTTGAAGCGGCATTAATAACTAAACTAGATTAGCACTAAAAGCGGTATCCGTAAAGTGATTCCCCGGAGAGAGATACGGCCTCTCCCCGGGGGAACTTTTACTCACCCAGACCGCGCTGAAACTCCAGTAACCTCCGTTCGCAGACCGGCCCCAGGCCGGTCTTTTGATAGACGTTGCTGGGATGGCTCATCCAGCTGGGTACATCCGCCTGGCGAAAGCTTTGGCGCACTATGGCTTTCCCCTCCGACCGCGGATCTGCATCAGGATCATCGACCAGCTCTAATCCAAACTGGTCTGCCCGGTTTATCAGTATCTGCCAAACGTGTGTGACCCATTCCTGCCTCCACGTTTCGTGCTCTCGAAAAAACTCCGAGAACTCGTCGAAGGTGATCGGCTCTTCTGTACCGCTCTTGCCCTCTCCGCCCTTTAACCCGAGATGCACGAGAATTTTGCTAACTCTCATGTTCCCCTCTCTCGTGTTAAGGAAAGGCAACGCCCCGTGCGGAGTTGCTTGCGCCGGTGGCGAAAAAATGGCTGCCCCGTAACGCCTCTGTTAACCCTGACTGGTGCGGCGGTCAGGGCAATAAAATTAAACTACAGATACCTTTGCCAGTAAACCTTAAGCGCTGGTTAGGCTAAGTCCCGAACTCGATCTTCTTGCGGCGAATGGCGATCGATTCGAGCAGACCGACGCCGACCAGGCCGATCAGCAGGCTGGTGCCGCCATACGACACAAACGGCAACGGAATGCCGGTGACCGGCATAATGCCCATGTTCATGCCGACGTTAATAAATATGTGAAACAAAAACATGGCCACCAGACCGGTAGCCAAAAACATGCCGAAACGGTCCTTGGCCCGGTAAGCTACCACCAGACCGCGGATAATAAGAGCCGCGAACAAAGCCAGCAGCAGTACGCCGCCGACAAACCCCAGCTTTTCGGTTAACACCGCAAAGATGAAGTCGGTGTGCTGCGAGGGCAAAAAGTTCAGCTGGCTTTGCGAACCAGAGTCTAGACCCCGCCCAAACAGCTGCCCGCTGCCAACCGCGATGGTTGACTGCACCACGTTGTAACCGGTGCCAAGCGGATCGGCGGTAGGGTTAAAAAAGGTGGTCAAGCGCTGGCGCTGGTACGGCTTTAGAAACTGCAGCGCCACCGGCAGCATTACCAGCCCGATCGCGGCCAGAGCCGCCAGGTGAGTGCGGCGGGCCCGGCTAACCAGCACCATCGCCAGCCATATCACCGCCAGCACTAAGGCGGTACCCAGATCCGGCTGCACCAGCACCATCACCATCGGTATGGCGGTGTAAACCAGCGATAATAGCAAGTTTTTAGGGCTATCCATTTGGTCATAGTTGTCGGCGAAAAACTTAGCTAAAACGACGATCAGCACCAGCTTGGCCAGCTCAGACGGCTGGAACTGGAAAAACCCCAGGTCGATCCAGCGGGTCGCCCCCAGGGCGGTTGTACCGGCCACCATGACAATGCCAAGCAGCAGCACCATCAGTCCGTACAGCCAGGGAGTAAACTTAGCCCAGGCCCGGTAATCGATCTTAGCGGCGGTAAAAAGTCCGATCAGGCCAATCACGGCAAACACGATCTGGTTGTGCGCGTTCACCGGCGCGGCCACGTCCGCGGCTTTAAAGGTGGTCGAATACAGCACCAATATACCGGTTGCCACCAACAGCAGCGTGACGACGAGCAGGATCAGGTCGAAGTTCTTCCAAAAGCGCTTACGCGTACTTTGCATGCTCCTATCTTAATGTCAGGCCGCCGGTTCGGCAACGCCAATCTATCTAGCCGCCTCTTGTTAGAGAAGGGCTCTTTTATTGATGGGCCACCCGCAACCGCTAAGAGGCTTGAGTGATCTCGATACTGAGATTTTCGCCCTCAACTCTCACCGGCACAATCTCTTCGCCGACCGTGCCGCCGCGTAGTTCCCGGGCCAGAGTCTCGCGTTTAATCAGATCTGCCTGTGTCTTGATGACCGCCTGCAGCTGACCGCCGGCCTCTGCGTCCAGTGTCAGCACTATTGTATCGTCAGCCCTGAGACCGGCTTGCTTGCGGGCGTTTTGCACCTGCCGAACGATGTCACGTGCTACCCCCTCCAGCTTCAGCTCCTGGGTAATTTCGGTGTTCACCGTCACTTTGATGGCCGGCGCTTTTTTTTGAACAACTTTTTTAACATTCAGCTCGTCGGCCACCACCCGTAACAAGCCATCCGGCAGTTCGCGCTCCAAAGCCACCGTCACATCAGCCAGCGGCTGTCTGACCTTTATACCAGCCTCGGCCCGCTGCGCCAGCCCCTGGGCCACCACCGTCCGGGCCGCCTGCATCTGCTCCAGTAGCCGGCGATCAACCCGCCCGGCCGCCGGCCAGTCGGTCAGGTGGACCGATGGCGGCAGAGCCATGCCCGCGGTCAGCTCCCGGTACAGCTTGTCGCTGATGAACGGCGACCAAGGCGCCAGCAGCTGAACTACTCGGATTAAGGCATAATGCAGCGTGGCGAAAGCCGCCTGCCGGTCGTCCCGATCGTCGTTTCTGGAGAAACGCCGGCGGCTGCGCCGGACGTACCAGTTGCTCAGGCCGTCCACTAGCTGGGCCAGCGGCCGTACCGCCCTGGCGATCTGATAACCGTCTGCCTGCCTGGTGACTTCCTTTGTTGTGTTATTTACTACAGCCATCAGCCATTGATCGAGCAGATTATCGCTTTTGGGCTCCTCTAACTGAGAGCTGGCAGGCTTCCACTCCTCGATCTCAGCGTAGGTACTAAAGAACACATACACGTTCCACAACGTCATAAAAACGTTGCGCTGGGTGTCGCGTAGCGCGTCGTTCGACAGCCTCGTGTCACCGGCCGACATCAAGGGGCTGTCCAGGATAAAGAAGCGCAGAACGTCGGCTCCATACTCATCAAGCACCGCTTCCACCGGCGGATAGTTGCGCAATCTTTTCGATAACTTGTGCCCATCGGCCGCCAGAATCAGGCCGCTGGCCACTACGTTCTTATAGGCCGGCTGGTCAAACAGGGCGGTGGCAAGCACGTGCAGTGTGTAAAACCACAGATGAACCTGCTCTATCGCCTCGGCCACAAACTCGGCCGGAAAAGAGGCGTCAAACTCCTCCTTGTTCTCAAAGGGATAATGGTCCTGCCCGTACGGCATCGATCCTGACTCAAACCAGCAGTCAAAAACCTGTTCGATGCGTTGAGCTGGCTGCTTGCACTTTGAACAATTAATTGTTACAGCGTCGATGCCTGGACGATGCAGATCATGAACAGCCTCGGGATTAGTGGACAGCTGCTTCAGTTCGCTGATACTGCCGATAACCGTAATGTGCTGATTGCTACACTCCCAGACCGGCATGGGCGCACCCCAGAAGCGGTTACGTGAAACGGCCCAGTCGCGGGCATTTTCGAGCCATTTCAGAAACCGTCCACTCTTGACGTGGCCGGGTACCCAGTTGGTTTTTTGGCCGGTCTCGACTAAGCGATTGCGCAGACCGCTGACCGCGACAAACCAACTCGGAGTAGCATAGTATAGCAGCGGCGTCTCGCAACGCCAACAAAACGGATAGGTGTGCTCCAGGCGCCCGGCCGCGAACACCCTCCCCTGTTTTGTCAGGTGCTTGATAATGACTGGATCCGCGCTCTTAAAGAAGAGGCCGGTCAGCTCATCTAGCCCTAACCCGCCGGTCATCTTTCCGTTCGCATCCACCGTTGGTAGTACGGGCAACCCGTGCGCTTGTCCGAAGTTAAGATCATCTTCGCCAAAAGCCGGTGCGATATGTAACACGCCTGTACCGTCATCGGTCGAAACCATCTCGGCGGTCCACACCCTATACAGATCGGCGCTCGACGGAAAGCCGCTCAGCGCAAACAAGGGTTCATAACGCTTGCCCGCCAGATCCGCGCCGCGCAAGCGCTCAATTACTTCATAGTCCGTGTCCAGCACCTCCAGTCGGTTCTGGGCCAAAATGAGCGTTTCTGCCCCGTTTTCGCCCTGCAGCCTGACCTTAACGTAATCAGCGTCAGGGTTAACGGCTAATGCGGCATTACCCGGCAGACTCCAGGGTGTAGTGGTCCACGCCAACATGAAGGTATCTTCGTCCTCGAGCTTAAACTTAACGTACAAACTCGGGTCGTCTACGTTGTCCTTATAGCCATCGTTAACCTCAAAGTTACTCAAGGGCGTGGCACAGCGCGGACAGTAGGCTGTACTTTTGTATCCCCGGTAAACCAGCTCTTTGCCGTACAGAGACTTAAAAACCCACCAGACGCTCTCAATGTAGTTGTCATCAAGCGTCGCGTAGGTCTCATCGGGATTAGTCCAGCGACCTAAGCGGTGATACAAGTGGTCAAAATCGGCTTTGTGGCGAAAGACAATGTCACGGCAAGCCTGGTTAAACTTATCAATTCCGTATTCTACAATGTCCTGCTTGCCGGTAAATCCCAGCTCTTTCTCGACCATGTACTCGATCGGCAGGCCATGAGTATCGATTCCGGTGCGGCGAGGTACATAGTAGCCCCGCATGGTTTTATAGCGGGTAACGGCATCCTTGAGAGCGCTCTGCTCAACGTGGCCGTAGTGAGGCTGGCCAGAGGTAAAAGGCGGCCCATCGTAAAATCTAAACCGCTTAGCGCCCGCGCGCTGGCTGAGGCTGGCTTGAAAGGTCTTTTCACTATCCCAAACCTTTAGCATCTCGGCTTCAAGCTTGGCAAAGTTTGCTTGTTCGGCTTTCTTCATTAAAGGCTCCTGGTCGCCAAAGCAACGGTTTAGATGATAAATGAAAGACACGGCCTCTTAAAACAAAAAGTCCCCGGCTGCAGGGATCCCGGCGGCTTCGGGACGGTACCACCCTGCTTTCCTGGCGGACTCTTCCTTGGCACCTGTAACGCCGTGCTCACGTCGGGGTCTACCGTCCGGCTTCGCTGCCCGCGAGGCCGGGTTTCTTCCCGCTGCTTCGTGCTGGATAGGCACTCAATCCATCGCCGCTGTCGCTAAGATGGAGCGCATTTGCAAACTGTGCCTTAATCATGCCCTAGGCCAGGTAAGAAATCAAGTTGTGGGCCAGTAGCTGCAGGCCCTGCAGCACAAAAAAGGCCACAATCGGCGACCAGTCCACCATTTGGCTGCCGGGCAACAGCCGCCGGATCGGCGCCAGCAGAGGTTCCGTCAGATCGTAGACCAGCCGGCTCCACCACTTGGCGGCCGGGTCCGGCACTATCCAGCTGATAATTACCCTGGCTAGAATTAAAGGGTTAAAGATCAAGACGAACAGGTCGATGAATATGACCAAAACCGGAATTAAAACCACGAACTCTGCCTTGAAGCTAGTGGATGGCGGGATAGTGACGTTGATGCGCCCATCAGCATTGCGCCTAACTGTGGGCCAGATAACTGATTTCGCTGGCCAGCGGCCACCCGCCCTGCCAGCGCTCGACCAAGGTGCCGTCGTCGCGGGTCAACACCACCGCCGGCCGGGCCACCAGATCGTACAGCTGACAGATTGAGCTGCCTTCGGGGCTGTCTGCCTCGACCAGCTTTGAGTCGATGCGCAGCCTCGCCAAGCTCTCAGCCAACTTACCCGCTTCACGTTCGTGGGGAGACCCTTTGGTGTAGACAATCTTAGCAATCATTACCGCTATTTTAGCACGCTTTTTGAGGTTTGCTCTCCGGAGGTCTTTTGGACCCCCGGAGAGCTAGCCAGCCATCCCGGCGAGATGTTCAGTTCCCCGGGATAACTCTTTCGACTTCGGCTATTGGTGGGCCGAAATCAAGCACGGCAACCGCCAGCCTTATAGTGGTCGCCGTCAGGCACGGGAGATGTAGGAGTCAAGCTCGCTCCAGACCTTTCCCGGCAGCCAAGGCAGTACGACGGTATCTCCCCTTTTAAGGCCGCTCAAGTTGAAGCCAAGAGAGTTTAGCTCTTGTTCCGTCAGACGCTGTTCGAGCACCTTGCGGAAGTCCTTGGGCTTAATTACCTTGACCTTGGCCACAAAACCTCCTCTTGGAATGGCCGGAAGTTGCTTTTGAAGGAACGGGTTAAACGAAACAGAGCCTCTTGCGAGGCTCTGTTTCGTTTCTAAAAATCAACAAAGCCTCACTCTTGGTCAACCGCCAGCAGCAGACCACGGGTCACGACGTCGATGGCTACGTCTTGTGAGTGAAACTTCATGTGCTCTATTATTAATCCCGACGAGCAGGATTGTCAACAGACGGCTTAGCTGCGGATTGCCCGCTGCCGGAGCTGCTGCAGCGGCTACTCGACTTTTTTGCGGATGAAAGCGGGAATGTCCAAATCATCTTCGTGCGGTAGCTCGGCGCCGTAACTGTGGCTTGGCGGGGTCTTGTCGGTCATACTGGAGGAAGCGGACGGCTTGGGCGTCTCGTCGCCGGGCTCATCGTCCATCCAGCTGCTGCTTAGCTCCTCCGGTTCGGGCTCAATGCTAGCCAGCGAAGGGGTTTTACGCCCGACCGGGGCAGGCGGCACCGGCTCCTTCAGCTCGTCCGGCTCGCCAAAAACGGCCGGTCGCTCGTTGATGAACGGTTTGCGCGGCTCAGGGGCAACCGGAGCGGCGGCGGGAGTACGGAACACCGGCTGAGATTGGGACGGACGGGTCTGCTGCGCCTCCCGGCGCTCCCGGGCTTTGCTGTCAAAACCGGTGGCCACCACCGTGATCTTAATGTCGTCATCAAGCGTATCGTCCAAAACCGCTCCAAAGATGATGTTGGCATCGGGATCCACCGCCCCGGTAATGGTTTTGGCGGCCTCGTCGATCTCGTGCATGCTCATGTTGCGGCCGCCGGTGATGTTAAACAGCACCCCCTTGGCGCCGTCCACCGACACCTCCAGTAGCGGCGAATCGATCGCCTGGCGGGCGGCCTCGATTGCCCGGTTCTCGCCCGACGCCCGGCCGATGCCCATCAGCGCCGAGCCGGCGTTGTTCATAATGGCCTTGACGTCGGCAAAGTCAAGGTTGATCAGCCCATGAATCGTAATCAGGTCGGAGATCCCCTGCACACCCTGCTGCAGCACCTCGTCCACCACGTTAAAGGCGTCCATCAGTGAGGTCTTGCGGTCGATCATCTGCAGTAGGCGGTCGTTGGGAATGGTGATCAGCGTATCGACGTTGTCTTTTAGCTCAGCGATACCGGCATCGGCGATGCGCCGCCGGCGCTCACCTTCAAAAGTAAACGGCCTGGTGGCGATACCTACCACCAGGGCGCCGCTATCACGAGCGGTCGACGCCACCAGCGGAGCCGCACCGGTACCGGTGCCGCCGCCCGCACCAAGCGTAATAAACACCATATCAGAACCTTTAATCATCTCGACAATCTCACCCTCGCTCTCCTCGGCGGCCTTGCGCCCTACCTCGGGGTCGGCGCCCGCTCCCAGCCCCCGGGTGGTCTGTTTGCCGATATGAATCTTGCTGGCCGCATGCGAATAATGCAAAGCCTGGGCGTCGGTGTTGACCGCCACAAACTCAATGCCCTGCACCTTCGACTTGATCATCCGTTCGATAGCGGCTCCACCACCGCCTCCGAGACCGATGACCTTGATGCGGGCAAACGTTTCAACTTCGGGAAGAATCTCGCCCATGTTTGTTACTCCTTACCACAAGCACTATGGGTTACTTTTGACTTTAGGCAAGAGGCTTTTGAGGGCCAAGCGCCAGGGTTGAAATCAAATGTTCGCCAAAGTACATAAGTAGTTTATATAACGAATTAGCATAATGCAAATTGTTTATTCAGCAAAAATGGCGGCCTTTTCGTGAATACTTTTTTTGTTCGATACCTACTATTATACCCTTGGCAAGCCATTATATTATGTGTTCGAGCGTCTAAGCGCGCCCGTGTGCAGCTGTGGAAAAACACTATATACGACAGCCGTCCCGGTACTTACCAAAAACCTGCTGGAAAAAATAGGCCCTTGCTAGAACCCCCCAGCCCGTTCGCCCGCCGTGCCGAGTCGGTTACGGCAGTAAGTTACGCAGCGTCTTTTTAATCTTCTCGACCGTCTGGCCGATTCTGGCGTTGGCCTTATCGCCGCCGCCCCCGGCATAGGCCATGTTCTCCAGCATTAGTCCAACCGGGGCGGCAAAAGCCGGATCGCTGATACGGTCGATCATGCCCGATAGCCCTTCGGGCTTACCGATCACCACCGGCAGCCGCAGCGCTTCGCGCGTGTACTCCTCCATACCCGGTAGTTTAGCGCCGCCACCGGTCAGCACCACTCCGGCCGGCAGCATGACGTCACGGCCGGCATGGCGCAGCTCGGTTCGGATCATATGCATAATCTCATCCAGGCGAGCCCCCATGATCTTGGCCAGCTCGCGCCGGGAGACCACCATTTCGTCGCCCTCCAGCTCCTCGATTCTGATTTTCTCGCTGGAAGCCACTTTGGCCGCATGGGCCCGGCCGTACTTAAGCTTGATCTTCTCGGCCACGTCGACGTTGGTACGCAAGCCGATGGCCAGGTCGTTGGTGATGTGCCCCGAGCCGATCGGCAACACGCTTGAATACAAAACGTCACCCTCCTCGTACACCGCCATACCGGTGGTGCCGCCACCGATGTCGATCAGTACCACGCCCAGCTCCTTCTGACGCTTGGTTAAAATCGCCCGGGCGGCGGCCAGCGGTACCAGCACCTGACCCTCAATCTCGATACCGGCTTGATAAATACTGCGGTGCAGGTTCTTCATGGCCGGTGTGGCACCGGTGATGATGTGCGTCTCTACCTCCAAGCGAACCCCGTTCATCCCCACGGGGTCCTTAATGTTGGTCTGCCCATCGACCGTGTAGCTGCGCGGAAAAACCTGCAGGATCTCCCGGTTAGGTGCCAGGTGCACGGCCGTCGCGGCCTCTTCGGCACGGCGCAGATCCTCGGCACTGATCTCCTGGTCGGCCCGTCCCACCGCTATCACCCCCTTGGAGTTGAGGCTTTGGATGTTGGCGCCGTCAATCGAGACGGTGGCCCGGTCGATCGGTACCCCCGATATGCGCTCGGCTTCGTCCACCGCCGCCGTGATGGAGCTAACGGTCTCCTCGACATCGACCACTACCCCCCGGCGCATGCCGCTGGTCGGCGCCACCCCTACGCCGATAACGCTGGGAGCGGAGGCGCCCTCCTCGTGCAGACCGACAACGCAAGCCACCTTGGTGCTGCCGATATCAAGACCGATGTAAATTTCTTCTTGGGCTTTAGCGGCCATCATCCCTCGCTATACTGACTATGACGTATTATACCGTATTATAGTGCTTATGCCTTAACCAAGCAACTTGTCTAATCTCGCGAGACTCGTCTGGCGAAAACTGGCGAGTGAGCCGGCAAGAAGACGAAGGTTTTTTGACGGTGAAACAGGTACCGGTTCATGCCTTGGTCAAGATCTCCGCGCCGGTGTCGGTTACCAGTACGGTGTGCTCGAAGTGGGCGCTAAGAGAGCCATCGGCCGCACTGATGGTCCAGCCGTCATCACCCCACGCCACCGCTTTGCCGCCTAACGTCGCCATCGGCTCAATGGCGATAGTCATGCCGGCCTCCAGACGGGGTCCGGTGCCGGCCGCCCCGAAGTTAGGGATCCAAGGCTCCTCGTGCAACGAGTGCCCCACCCCGTGCCCGGCCAGCTCTTCAACGATGCCCAACCGGTCGCGCTCCAGGCGCCGCTGCACAGCCTGTGAAATGTCTCCCACCCGCGCTCCGGCTTTAACCGCCTTGATGCCGCAGCTCAAAGCCTCCCGCGTAGCCGCTAGCAGCCGCTGCGCATCATCACCGATCCGCCCTACCCCCAAGGTGATCGCGCTATCGGTTATCATGCCGTTATAACTGACTCCGAAATCAAGCCCCACCAGGTCGCCGCCGTTAATCACCCGCTGATCGGGAATGCCGTGCACCACCTCTTCGTTGACCGATATGCAGATGCAGCTGGGAAAGCCCCGGTAACCCAAAAAAGCCGGACGGCCGCCCAGCCGCTTTAATTCAGCGGCCGCCATCTCCCCCAGCTCGGCGGTGGTTACCCCGGGCTGGACCAACGGGGCCAGGTACCCCAGCACCGCCGCCAGCATTTGACCGCTGGTACGCAGATGATCGATCTCTAGTAACGTCTTTGGTGTCATATCAAACTCTAGTCTTAACGACCACTCAAGGCTGCAGCGCTTTCTCAACCCGCCTGGCCACCTCGTCGACCGTCCCCGAGCCATCAACCTCCCGCAACAGCCTCTGCTGGCGGTAAAACTCCAAGACTTCGCTGGTTTCCCGCTGGTACAACCGCCAACGCCGCGCCTGGGCTTCCGGGCTGTCGTCGTCCCGCCCGCGCCGCAAGTTACGGGCGACAGCCTGGGACTGGTCTACACTTAAATAAATCACCTGCGTCAGCTGGTACCCCAGCTCCCCGAGCCGACCGGTCAGCCACTTGGCTTCCGGTACCTTTTTACCGACGCTATCAAGCACCAGTGGCCGCCCGCCCGGCAGCGCCTGCAGCGCCCCGTCAACCACCGCCAAAAAGTCCTCCGACTTGGCCAGTTGGCCGGTGGCCATGCGCCGCTTGAGCGCCATGTTCTGGCTGCTGCGCATTAACACCCCGCTGGAGAGATGCAACCCCCCTAACCGCTTGGCCAGCAGCTCCGACTGAGTTCCCTTGCCCGCTCCTGGCGGCCCCAGGACGATTATTACCGGCGCAGCCACAGCCAGTCCAATACGTAGGGCCAAAAGATAACGGTACCGATAATCAGCGCCCCGCCTGAAGCCACCAACACCGCGCCGGCTACCATGTCTTTAATGATGGCAATCTCGGGGTTTTGCTTTGAATCAACCAGGTCGAGCGTTTTTTCGATGGCGGTGTTAATGATCTCCGCCACAAACACGATGATAACGGCAAAAAAGATCGCCGCCAGCTCGGCCGGCGACACGTTCAGTAACACGCCCAGTCCGAGCGCAAGTACCGCCATCAAAAAATGAATCCGGGCGTTACGCTCGTACTTAATAACGTAGGCGATGCCGACAAAGGCGTAGTAAAAGCTTTTGATTAGACCCATCACGCTAAGTTCCGGGCGTTGGCCCAAGAGGGCCTATGCCGCAGTGAACGAACCTCCGGCTGACGCACTCCAAAGACCCCAGTCTGGCTGGCCCATGAGTACGGGTAAATCGGTACTTGATTGATCATTGCGCTGTTAGGTGGTCCACTTAAAATCCCTGTACGTCACCCCGGCTTGCTGCAGTAGGTCGGCCTGCAGCTGGTCCATCCGGATCTGACCGGCCCGATCAACATGGTCGAGACCGAATATGTGCAGGATGCCGTGCAGTGCCAGTAAAGCCAGCTCCTGACTTAACCGGGTTCCGGCCGCCCTCGCCTGGCGTTCGGCCGTCTCCAAGCTGATAACCATATCACCCAACTCAGCTAACTGGCCGTTGGCCGGCTCCCCCAGCCCCTCCAGGTAGCTAAAGCTCAGCACGTCGGTGGCATAATCGTTGCCGGCGTACTCTTTATTTAACGCGCTTATGCCCTTGTCGTCAACCAGCTTCAAGTTGATGTTACCTCCCCGCAGCCAGTCCGGCCGCGTCCGGTTCAACACCGCCACCATCCGCTCCAGCGGCCCAAAATCCAGCCCAGATGAAGCCCGTTCGATGATACTTAATGTTAAGACAGCAGAACTCGATATCGGTTCGCCCGCCAAGTCGCGTCTATCCCTCGAACCGCTGCTTAACTATACGCGAAACCACCGCCCCCTCCGCCCGGCCGCCCACCAGCGTCATGACCTGGCCGATGACCCGACCCATCTCGGCGCGTCCGCTGGCCGCCGTTTCGGCGATCACGCTGTCAACCAGCGCACCCAGTTCGGCCTCACTAATCTGGTCCGGCAGATACTGGGTAATTACCGCCAGCTCCTCCCGCTCGGCCTCCGCCAGCTCCGCCCGCTGTGCCTGGGAGTAAGCCTCAATCGAGTCACGGCGCTGCTTGGCCTCGCGCTGCAGCACCTTGACCTCCTCGGCCTCGCCAAGATCGCGTCCCAGCTTGATCCGCTCGTTCTTCAGACTGTTTTTAAGCAGCCGCAAGACGGCCACGCGTCCGGCTTGCTTGCCCTTCATGGCCGAGCGCAGATCACGGTCAATTTCGTTAACTAACGACATGTCACGGCTTATTTGATACCCAGGTAAAGTCTGGCCTTTTGCTCTTTACGGGCGCGCTTGCGAATAGCAATTTCACGCGCTTCGCGTTTGGAGAGAGGTTTTTCAAAGTACTTTTTGCGCCGGGCCACGCCCAACACGCCCGACTGTTGCACCTTTTTATTAAAGCGGCGGATCAGGTTTTCGAGCGACTCTTTTTCATCTTTACGAACAACTTGCAGCAAACTAACATCACCTCCTTAAACGGTCCAACCGCAGAAAGACTGTAAAGTCTATCAAGCCGGTGCCGGCTTGACGGGCTTTATAGACTTTGCTTTACGGACTTATTTTAACTTTATAACTTTACCCTAAATAAGGGGGTTTTTCAAGCCTCAAACCGCCGTCCGCCCAATATGTGAAAATGCAGATGCTCCACCACCTGGCCGGCCGGGGCGCCGTTGTTCACCATCACCCGGTAAGCCCCCTTAACGCCCGCCGCCTCCGCGGCCTGACGCACCGCCATTAAAAGCTGCCCGGCCAACTCGGCGTCATCCAGATCATCCAGCTTCTCGACGTGCCGCTTAGGCACCACCAAAACATGCACCGGCGCTTTGGGATGAATGTCGTTGAACGCCGCCGCCGTGTCATTTTGCCACACCAGTTTGTCGGGGTCGCCGTTGGCTATCGAGCAAAACAGGCAGTTTTCCATAGGGGGATAATAGCTTAAAAGTACTGCGCCCGCCAGTCCCGACGCGGAGTCAGGACCGGCGGGCGATGACACACGAATGCAACCCGGAGTGGATTAGAAGGAGCGTCGGTCGTAGTTCGGCCGAGAGAAGTCTTCCGGCCGTACACCGTTCCGGCCGCTGAAGTCGCGCCGTGCCACGGCTGCGAGTTCGTCCCTGATCGCAGCTTTCGAATCGCGACGGGCCTCGCGGCCTACGCCTTTACCCATTTGGCTGGACCTCCCGTACGGTTGGAGCACCCGGGCGGTTGCCGGGCGGGCTGACAGTGAAAAGTTGACGAAGCGTGGTCTAGGCTTGGCCAAACCCCTGGTGACCGGTCGGCGGGACCGCACGCTAGAGGGCGGGCCTAACCGCACGCTCGTTACAGACGATTTCGGCAGGATCGCGGCTGAAGCACTCAGCCAGCGGATGGCTCAAGGAGCACCCCTCCAGCTGCCGTTGCTGCCGCTGCCGCCACTCAGCCCGACGATGCTCGCGAGCGAGCCTCTTAGCCAGGATGCCGCGGATCATGAAAAGCTCCCCCTTGGTGAAGCCCGAAACGTCGACCTCCAGTCCCAGCTTAGCCAGCTTGCGCTTGACCTCGGCTTGCAACCGGATGTATGACTGGTCTGATTTTCTCTGCTGAGAAGCCATCACTCCCCTTGGTACGTGAGATTCCCCTTATGGTCACCTCGATGGCTGCAATTATAGGCAACACTGACAAAACTGTCAAATGAAATTCGATAAAACGGGCAAGCAACTGGAAATACTGCCATAACAACTCTGCTCACCACTCTATTCCAAACACCTCTAGTCACTTTTGGCGGTCCTTCGACTTGCCCAGGGGGGCTGCGGCCAGCTCTATCGCCTCCCACTCCTCGTCACGGCGGGTCTTACCGTAATCCCTTCTGATCCTCCTCTCTACCTCCGCCTCTCTCGTTACTTTTTGTCAGCAAAAAGTAACCAAAAACTGCCAAGCCGGCTCATCAGCTAGAAACACCTCCAGCTACCGTTAAGCTGA
>JAHWKN010000029.1 GCA_019347875.1 Candidatus Parcubacteria bacterium | reverse complement strand
TCACTCCTCACTCCTCACTCCTCACTCCTCACTCCTCACTCCTCACTCCTCACTCCTCACTCCTCACTCCTCACTCCTCACTCCTCACTCCTCACTCCTCACTCCTCACTCCTCACTCCTCACTCCTAGGCTACCTGCAGAACTTCCTTAGCCCGCTCGGCAATGCCGATCGGGTAAACGCCGTCGAAACAGGAGGTAGAGAAGCTTTTGGCGGAGCGGCCGGTAGCTGCGATCATGCCGTCATACGACAGGTACCCCAATGAGTCGGCTCCGACGTGGCGGCGGATCTCCTCCAGGCTCAGCCGGGCGGCGATCAAATCCCCTTGCCGGGGGGTGTTGATGCCGTAAAAGTCGGGAAACTTGACCGGCGGCGAGCTAACCAGCAGATGCACCGCTTTAGCGCCCGCCCCGAAGAGCATCTGAACGATCTGCTTGGTGGTGGTACCGCGCACAATCGAGTCATCGATCACCACCACCCGCTTACCCATCAGTACCTCCGGTAACGGGTTTAGCTTCATCTGAACGTCGCGCTCGCGCAACCGCTGAGTCGGCCGGATGAAGGTGCGGTGGATGTAACGGTTTTTAATCAGGCCATGGTCAAAGCGGATGCCGGCGGCCTGCGCGTAACCGAGCGCGGCCGGGATGGCGGAGTCGGGTACCGGCACCACCACGTCGGCCCTTAAGGGGTACTCACGGGCCAAATTAACGCCCAGCCGCCGCCGCACCTCGTTAACCCGCCGGCGCATGATAAAGCTGTCCGGCCGGGCAAAGTAAACAAACTCAAAGATGTCCAGCTTGGGCCGCGGTGCGGTTAGCTGCCGGCCGCTTAGCCCCTTGGCCTCGATCACCACCAGCTCGCCCGGCTGCACGTCGCGCAGGTAAGCGGCCCCGATGGTCTCAAAGGCGCAGGTTTCCGACGACACCACCCAGCCGCCGTCCAGGGTGCCGATCGATAAGGGCCTGATGCCGCACTCGTCCCTAAAAGCGACGAGCTTCTCCCGGTCCATCACCAAACATGAAAAAGCCCCCTGAAACAGCGGGTAGGCTTTGGCTACGGCCTGCTCCAGAGGCAGGTTTTGGCGGGTGTAGTAGTCGATAGCGGCAAACATCATCTCGGAGTCGTTCAAGCCGTCGCTACCGATACCATGCTCGGCCAGAAACGACTCCAGCGCCGTCGTGGTCGGCAGGTTGCCGTTGTGGGAAAAGGCCAGTGTTTTGCCGGGCCCGATGACGGGCTGAGAGTGGCACTCCCGCGGTCCGCCCGACGTGGAGTAACGGTTGTGCCCGATGGCGAGGTGGCCCTTTAAGCCGTCAAAGTCCTCTTCGGCGTAAGCATGCGCCACCAGCCCGGAGCGGATGTGGTCGTACAGGTTGTGGCCGTCGGAGCTGACGATGCCGGAGCTTTCCTGCCCCCGGTGCTGCAGCGCCCATAAACCGTAGTAGGCCAGCCGGGCGGCCTCGGTGCCGGGGCAGTAAACACCGAACACGCCGCATTTTTCGGTTAGCCGGTCCAAAGATACGCCGCTAGCCGTCAGCTGGTTAGGTAACCGCACGCATTACTCCAATCGTTACATACATAGTAGCGCCTGGGCTGCGGGGCTTCAAGGCAATTTAAGCCGCACGAGCGGGATTTAGCCTTAAAAAAGCAGCCTCCAATCAAATGGTGTACAATAAGCATAACAGTTAAGCTAACCCAAGATATGAACAAGAAGATCCCCGGACCAGTTTACGCCGATGACGCCACCGAAGGCGTTAACCTGCTGCTGCGGCTGCGGCTGCCGTGGCTGGTGGCCGGACTGCTGCTCGGTACCTTGACGGCGGTGGTGGTGGCGCGCTTTGAGTCTTTGCTGGCCAGCGACGTGCGGCTGGCTTTCTTTATCCCGGTAATAGTTTACATGACCGGCGCGGTGGGGGCGCAGACCGAAAGCATTTATGTCCACAACCTGAGCCGGCGCCAGGCCAAGTTCCGCATCTATTTACTCAAGGAGATGCTGCTGGGCCTGATCTTAGGCGCCATCTTCGGGGTAGTCCTCGGCCTTGGCACGCTGCTGGTGCTGAACTCACAGGCCGTGGCCCTGACCGTCGGGCTGGCCATGTTTGCCGGCGTCGCCACCGCCAGCATAGTCGGCCTGCTGGTACCCAACATACTCAAACGCGAACATCAAGACCCCGCGGCCGGCGCGGCCCCGGTGGTGACGGTCATCCAAGACTTGGTCAGCCTCCTGATCTACTTCCTGATCGCCGACGCCATTATTCTCTAAAGGCGGCGGGCGGTTAGCAGAACTCGCAGCCGCCGGCCGCTTTTTTAGCCTTCAGCTTCTGCTTGATCGCCTGCTTGTCGGCCGACTTAGCGGTCTTTTTGCTCTTGGTTTGTTTTTTAAGTGGAGTAAATCCAAATATTCCCATGGCTCCAGTGTAGCGTAAAGCGCTTATGCTGTCAAAACTTACCCTAGCTCGCCCGCCGGCAGCGCTCCTGGCTGCGGCCCCTCCGGTATCCACCGGTTCAGGCCCCTGCGCACCAGCTTCATCGCCCCGAACAGGAAGGTGCCGGACCAGGCGATAAACAGCCAGTCGAACGCGCTGGGCGGCTGGACGGCAAACGCCCGGCCGACCAGCGGCACGTACAAAACCGCCGCCAGTAGCGCCAACGACGAGGCGATGGCCACCAGCAGCCAGGGGTTGGACCGCCAGCTGACGGCGTAATCAGAGCGGATGCCGGCCAGCCGTACCATCTCCAGTACCACCATGGCGGCGAAGGCGCCGGAGACGGCCGCCGTCATGCCTCCCGTTTGCAGGTTGAGCGCAAACTGGCTCAAGACGGCGATGCTCATTAACGCCCCGAAGATCGTCATCTCCAGCCACAGCTTTTTGGTGATGATAGCGCCCTGAAAGCGCCCCGGCTTCAAGCTCATAATGCCCCTGGCGGCCGGATCCGAACCCAGCGCCACGGCCGGCAGCCCATCGGTGACGATGTTGATAAACAGTAGCTGGGCGGCCGTTAAAACCAGGTCGTTAAACAGCAGCAGCCCAAACAGTACGGTGATCACCTCGGCGATGTTGGCCGACAGTAAGTAGTTAACGAACTTGCGCACGTTGTCGAAGATGCCCCGGCCCTCCTCGACCGCCCCGACGATGGTCAGGAACTGGTCGTCAAGCAAAATCACCGCGGAGGCCTCCTTGGCCACATCGGTGCCGCCCGCGCCCATGGCGATGCCGATGTCGGCCGCCTTAATGGCCGGAGCGTCGTTAACGCCGTCGCCGGTCATAGCCACCTGGTGGCCATGCTGCTTCAGCGCCTGCACGATGCGGATTTTATGCTCGGGGTTAACCCGGGCGTAGATGACGATGCTTTCAACCCGTTTTTCAAACTCGGCTTGGCTCAGACGGTCCAGCTCGCTGCCCGAGATGGCCTCGCCCTCCAGGCCGATCTCGGCCGCCACCGCCTTGGCGGTCTCGATGTAGTCGCCGGTAATCATGGCCACGCGCATGCCGGCCCCGCGGGTGACGGCGGCAATCACCTCTTTAATCTCGCGCCGCGGCGGATCCATCATCCCCTGCAGCCCGACGAACACCAGTTTGGACTCGATCTCGCCCGGGGTTTTAGGCTTAGCCGCTACCTCCTTGTAGGCCAACCCCAGCACCCGCAGAGCTTGCGACGACAGGCGGTGGTTTTGCTCCAAAATGTCTTGCTTGACGGCGGCCGTCAGCGGCCGCGGCCGGCCGTCCAGCCAAATCCGGTCACACCGCGCCAGCACCACCTCGGCCGCCCCTTTGGCGGCCACCACATAGCCGTCACCGGAGCGGTGCAGGGTGGACATCATTTTACGGTCGGAGGTAAACGGCACCTCCATTACTCTCGGATGGCTTTCGCTCCACGCGGCGACCGGAAGTCCGGCCTTCTCTGCCGCCACCAGCAGCGCCCCTTCGGTCGGGTCACCGATCACCAAATCGTCTTTCAGACGGGAGTTGTTGCACAGTCCGCCCAGCCGCAAAATCAGCTCCAGGTCATCCTGCTTGCTAACGGCCCGGCCGTCCCGCTGAAACTCCCCGCCGCTACCGTAGCCCGTGCCGGTCACCTGATAGCATGTCCGGTTGGTCCAGACCTCCCGTACCGTCATTTCGCCCTTGGTCAAGGTGCCGGTTTTATCGGAACAGATGATGTCGGTTGAGCCCAGCGCCTCCACCGCGCTCAACCGGCGCACCAACGCCTGGCGGGCGGCCATGCGCCGCGCGCCCAGCGCCAGCGAGATGCGCACCACAAAAGCCAACCCTTCCGGAATGGCCGCCACCGCCAGCGCCACGGCGGCGGTAAGGGCCAGCAGCAGCCGCTGCGCCAAGCCGACGTCCGCAAACTCTTTGTCCAGGAAAAAGATGACCACAAACACCAGCACGCAAATCGCCAGCACCCCTACCCCCAGCTGCTTGCCCAGCCGGTCGAGCTTGCGCTGCATCGGCGTCGGATCCTCCTCCGCCTCATCCACCAGCTTGGCGATCTGCCCGATCTGGGTAGCGGCGCCGGTCGCCACCACCACGCCTTCCCCTTTACCGGCGGTGATAACGGTGCCGGAAAACAGCATGTTAACCTGGTCGCCCACCGTCACGTCGCGGGTGATCACCGTCAGTTTCTTATCGACCGGCGCCGACTCTCCGGTCAGGGAGGCCTCGGCCGCTCTTAGACCGATGACGCTGACCAGCCTAATGTCGGCCGGCACCTTCTGGCCCTCTTCCAGCAGCACCACGTCGCCCGGCACCAGCTCTTTGGCGTCCACCTCCACCTCTTCGCCCCCGCGCCTGACCCGGGCCTTTTGGGCCACCAGCCGCTTCAGCGCCTCAACCGTTTTCTCGGCCTTAAACTCGTTAAAAAAGCCCACCACGGCAATCGCCAGGACGATCACAAAAATCAAGACGCCTTCGGTCAGACTGCCGTTCTCCTCCGCCAAACCAAGACCGAGCGACACCACCGCGGCCAGCAGTAAAATAACGATCAGAACGTCTTTAAACTGCCCGAAAAAGATCGCCAGCGGCGAGATACGGCGCCGGCTGGCCAGGGCGTTAGGGCCGTAACGCTGCCAGCGCCCCCTGGCCTCAGTTGATGTCAAACCGGCGGCCAGATCGGTCTGCAGAGTTTGGATGACCTGGTCGACCGATTGCTGATAAAACTTTGCTGCGGCCATTTTAAACCTCTTATGTTACGACTAATTATATGCTATATTGGCGCTAATGATTAGTTTATCAAGTTTCGGCTCGGCAGTTGCCAACATCGACCCCACTTCCGCCGTCGGACCAGGCCTAGAGACCTGGGATCTGGAGCAGGCCGTCGCCGCCCTGTCGATCCGCTCGGTCTTACTGGCCACCCTGGCGCTGCTCGTTCTGATCGGCATTACCGCCGTGCTGCGCCGCCGGGCCCCCCGGGTCGAGGTCGCCCTGTTTTGGTCGATCGTCAGCGTAGTGGTCGTCACCACCGTCACTTTGATCGCCTCCACCGTCTATCTCAACACCGCCTCCTCCAGCGGCGGACCGGTGCACTGGCACGCCGACTTTGAGCTGTACGCCTGCGGGCAGGAGCTGGAGCTCAAGGACCCCAGCGGCTTTTTGTCAAACAAAATCGGCACCAGCACCTTGCATGAGCACAACGACAAGCGCGTACACCTGGAAGGGGTGGTGGTACACCCCCGCGACGCCAGTCTCGGCAAGTTCTTTCAGGTTATCGGCGGCCAAATCAGCGCCAACAGCCTGGTCGTGCCAACCAACACCGGCACCGAACGCTACCTGGGCGGCCAGCGCTGCGGCGGCCGGCGCGCCGAAGTCCAGGCCTTTGTTTACCGCAGCGCGCCCGACAAGTCCTACACGCTGGAGAAGCTGGACCGGCCGGACGAGTACATCATCTCGCCGCACAGCAACGTCCCGCCAGGCGACTGCGTCATCATAGAGTTCGATACGCCTAAAACAACCACCGACAAGATGTGCCGCAGCTACCAGGTAGCGCTCGACATCGGCCGGCTGCAGGGGGTACCCGGTGGGAATTGATCTGCCAACCTTAACGGTCGTACTGGTGTCGGCCGCCATCGACTCGATCAACCCTTGCGCCATCGGCGTCTTGATCCTAATGGTGTCGGTCATCATGGGCGGACAAAAGTCGGTCAAGCGGCTGCTGCTGCTCGGCGGAGCCTACATTTTTGCCATCTTTATGACCTACCTGATCGCCGGGTTGGGGTTGATCTACTTTTTTGCCACCATCCCCATCTTGGTGGCCGAATACCTGTCGCTGGCGGTGGGAGCGCTGGTGATCTTTGCCGGTCTGCTGGAGATTAAGGATTACTTCTGGTACGGCCGCGGGCCCTCGCTGCAAATCCCGGGTTACTTTGCCAAAAAGATCAAGGAGTACTCCAGCTCCAAAACCACGCTGGCGGGGGTCATGTTCCTGGGCGCCTTTGTGGCGGCGGTGGAGCTGCCCTGTACCGGCGCGCCCTATCTGGCTATCATCACCATCCTGTCGATCAACTTCAACTTCCAGGCCTTCTTGATGATGGTGCTGTACAACTTCGTCTTTGTGCTACCGCTGATAATTATCCTGTTTATGGTGGCCGGCGGGGCCAAGCTTAGCTCGATCAAGCAGTGGAAGGAAGACAACAAAGGGGTCATGCGACTGTTCTTGGGCTTGCTGCTGGTCGGTCTCGGCTGGCTGTTGATTTTAATCGCTAACGGCACCATCAACTTTGGCTAGGATGAGACCGTCCTTACCTTTAACCTTAAACCGGTTAAAGTATGCGTCTGTTTAAGCGGCCCGATTTCGACCTCATCGTTCTAGGATCGGGCTCGGGCGGGGCGGTCGGGGCCAGCTTGGCCGCCGCCAAAGGCAAACGAGTGGCCATGTTTGAACGCGAAGCGGTAGTAGGCGGTGAATGCCCCAACTGGGCCTGCGTCCCGACCAAGGCGCTACTGCACGCCGCCCACATCTATGAAACCGTCAGCGGCGCCGCGCAGTACGGCGTTACGGCTGAACCAAGACTTAACTACAAAAAAGTTAAAGCTTGGAAAGATTTGGTGGTTTCCCGCACCGGTACCGCCGAGGGTAAAAAGATGTTTGCCGAGGAAGGCATTAGCGTCATTCGGGGTGACGCCAAATTCACCGGCCCCCAGCAGGTCACGGCCAACGGCCAGACCTATTCGGCCAAGCACTTTTTGATCGCCACCGGCACCACCAATCTGATCCCCCCCATCCCGGGTCTAAAAACCGCCGGCTTTATCACCTTCCGCGAGGCCATCGACTTGACCGCTCCGCCTAAATCGCTGTTTATCATCGGCGGCGGGCCGATCGGCTGTGAGTTCGCCCAGCTGTTTATGAGCTTCGGCACCAAAGTACACATCGCCGACGCCATGCCCAGACTGCTGGGGCGCGAAGACGCGGACGTCGGGGCGCTGGTGGGGGCGCTGTTCGACAGCCAGGGGGTACAGGTGCTAACCGACTGCCGGGTCACCAAGGTGGAAAAAAAGGGCCGCAAAAAAGCGGTGCAGTACCAGACCGGCGGGCGCAAGCACAGCGTCGAGGTCGACGAGGTGCTGGTGGCGGCCGGCAAACTGCCCCTGACCGACATCGGCCTGGAGCAGGCCGGTGTCAAATACGGCCGCGCAGGTATAGTTACCAGCCCGCAGCTGCAAACCAGCGCCGCACACATTTACGCTGCCGGTGACGTGGTCGGCCCCTACCAGTTCACCCATACCGCGGCCTACCAAAGCCGCATCGCCGCGCATAATATGTTTAGCCGCCGTAAACTGCGGGTCGACTACACCTCCCTGCCGCGGGTGGTGTTCGTGCGGCCGGAAGCGGCCTCCGTTGGCTTAAACCCGGAGGAGGCGGCCACCCGCGGCATCAAGATCAAGACCGGGGCGGCTCCTATCAGTATGCTGGGCCGGGCTAACACCTCCAACGATGCCCAGGGGTTTGTGAAGGTCATCACCGACACCAAGGGGGTGCTGATCGGCGCCTCGATCGTGGCGCCGCGGGCGGGAGAGATGATTCACGAGCTGGCGCTGGCGATCAAACTCAAAGCCACCGCCGCCCAGGTAGCCGAGCAGATTCACGCTTTTCCGACCTTTTCGGAAGCCATTAAGATTGCCTGCGCAGCGGTAAAGTAGACACGCGCAAGCGAGGGACAAAGTAGATACGAGGCCTCTGGCCGCCAGTACCAGAACTAGCTCGTCGCCTCCCACCCCTCTCCGCAGCGGTCTCCTACCGTAATCCCTCCTGATCCTCCTGTCTCTCCGCCTCTCGTTACTTTTTGTCAGCAAAAAGTAACCAAAAACTGCCAAGCCGGCTCATCAGCTAGAAACACCTCCAGCTACCGTTAAGCTGAGGGCCTGCGGAACTCGCTCCGATTTCATCGGGGCTCAAACAGTCCTCGGCCGGTTTATAAATTCATAGATCAGCTTAACGCCAGCTTCCGGCTTTCTGGCTGATGGCAAGGCTTGGGGTTGGTTGGGGCGGCCAGGGA
>JAHWKN010000028.1 GCA_019347875.1 Candidatus Parcubacteria bacterium | reverse complement strand
TGTCCTCTTCTAACCAACCCCAAGCCTTGCCATCAGCCAGAAAGCCGGAAGCTGGCGTTAAGCTTTATCTAGGTATTTAAGTAAACCGGCCGAGGACTGTTTAAGGACGACCACAGGGAGGACGAGTTCCGCAGGCCCTCAGCTTAACGGTAGCTGGAGGTGTTTCTAGCTGATGAGCCGGCTTGGCAGTTTTTGGTTACTTTTTGCTGACAAAAAGTAACGAGAAGGCTTGTGGGGAGATGAGGCAGACCGTAGGACTGACTTGCGCTGCCGAGGAAGTGTGGAAAACTTCTCTTTCGGTCGAGTTGTGGCCCGACAAGGACGCACCGGTTACGGCTTAGGTAAGCGCTTATCGGGAGATAAGAAAGTTCGTGGGTAGAGCCTAGCATAAAAGTATTGACTGTGGGTAGTTGTGGGTAATATACTGGTAGCAGTGAGTCTGGTAGAAATAAACACTAAAGGTCGATCAAATGGACTACTTCGAACGTAAACTGGACGACAAGAACCGGCTGACCATTCCAGCCGAGCTGCGTCACGAGTTTGAAGGGGGACAGGTAATAATCACCCGCGGGTTTGGAAACTACCTTCACTTGTACACTGACAAAGTCTGGGGCGAGAAGATGGAGCCGGCGCTGAAAGGGGACATACTCGATGAGCGCACCGCGGACCTGAACGTCAAGTTCCGCACCGGCAAGACCACCTCGGTCATGGACGCCAAGCAAGGACGCATTACGCTGGAGCAGCACCTGCTGGATTATGCAGGGATCACCAAAGCGGTGGTAGCGGTGCGGGCCGGGGACTACTGGCGGATTTCCGCCCAAACCTAATTTTTGATAGCTTAAAACTCGATCCTTAAAAACCAAAATAAAGACAAATTTCAAAGCAGCTATTTGGCAGCCAGCAACAGCGGTACTAGCGGGACCCGCTTTAAAAAGTCCTTGTACCTTTCTCTACACTCCACCTCACAACATCTTTTTAAGGAATTATTTACATAATTCCTTACCACAACCTCTGACGCGGACTCCGGTTTACCCTGAGTTTAGCTAAAGAACAACTCCACCAAAAACAAAAACGTTCAAACAAACAGCTGGCTGCTGGATAGGTGACCTTGAAATGAAACCAACCCATCAACCAGTCCTTTTAGCCGAAACCCTGTGCTTACTTAAGCCGACAGCAGGTGAGTCTTACTTTGATGGTACCGCCGGGTACGGCGGACACGCCGCCGCCGTCATCAAGCGCATAGGCGAAGGGGGACGGGTGGTACTGGTGGACCGGGACAGGCAGGCTACCATCACCTTGCAGCGGCGCTTCGGACGGCGGGCGGAGATCATCCGTGCCAACTACCTGGAGGCGGCCAGCCGGCTGGCGGAGGATGGTAGTTTGTTTGACATCGTTCTGCTGGATTTGGGGGTTTCGTCACCGCAACTTGACACACCCGAAAGGGGATTTAGCTTTAACCTGAAAGCCCCCCTGGATATGCGCATGGACCAAGCACAGGTGCTGAGCGCCGCGGAGGTCGTTAACGGCTACACCCGCGAGCGTTTGGCCGATGTCATTCGCCGCTATGGCGAAGAGCCGCGGGCTCACAAGATCGCTGAGGCCATCGTGACGCACCGGCCGGTGGAGACGACGGCCCAGCTGGCCAACATCGTCCGGCGCGTAGCCGGATCACGCGGTCACATCGATGCGGCTACCAGGACCTTCCAGGCCATTCGCATCGAGGTTAACGCCGAGCTGGATTCGCTGGAACGGGCCCTGCCGCAGCTGCTCCGGCTGCTGCCGCCGGGGGGGCGCCTGGCGGTCATCAGCTTTCACTCGCTGGAGGATCGGATCGTTAAAAACTTCATCGCGCGGGAGGCCAAAGACTGCCTCTGTCCGCCGAAGCAGCCGATCTGTACTTGCGGCCACCGCGCCAGTTTAGTCAAACTGACACCGCAGGCCGTCAAGGGAGAGGATTTCGATAGTCATAATCCGCGTGCCCGCAGCGCCAAGCTGCGAGCCGCCGCAAAAATAAACCAAAAACAAAAGGAGGTTACAACATGACTGTTTCAGTCAAGGGCCGCTCAAGAACCGTCAGGGTTCCCGTCCGTATCGTCAAGAACCATAAATAGCAGCGGTTAAAAACCAGGGCGGGCGGCCGCCGGAGGCGGCCGCCCTAGCCCCAAAAACATAAAAACAAAGGAAAAAGTATGTCAAGCGCAACCTACGCCGTCCGGCGTAACCAAAACTTATACCGCCGCAGCGCTCAGCTGGAACTGGGTCCGGTATCGGTCAGTTTTGTCATGATTGCTATTATTAGCGTACTGGCGCTCCTGTACCTGACCCAGATCACCAAAACCAGTGTTTACGGGTACCGGCTGAGCGAGCTGGCCGACAAGCAAGCCAAGCTGACCGCCGCCAACCAGGAGATGCAGGTCGAGGCGGCCCGTTTGCGCTCAATCCAGCAGATCAAGTCCGCGCCAGCCGTGGCCCAGCTGGTCCCGGAGACCCAGGTTCACTACGTCCGTTAATTTGATGAAGGGGGAGTAGTATGAGTTACAGCGAAACCGTCAGCTTCAAACGCCGCCTGGCCTGGCTGGCCGTGGCGGCCGCCGCCCTGATACTGGTGGTGGCCTGGCGGCTGTTTACGGTGCAGGTTCTGTCCCACCAGCGCTACCTCAGCCAGGCCGCCAACGCTCACTCCCGCAAAACCACGGTAGCTGCCAGCCGCGGTGAAATATTTATACGCGACGGCGACAAAAAAACCCCGCTGGCGCTCAATCAAACCCTGAAGACGCTTTATGCCGACCCCAGTCAGGTTAAAGACAAGGCGGCCGCCGCCAAGGCTTTGGCCGGCGTCACCGGTCAGCCGGAAGCCGGTTACGTGAAAGCTTTGCAGAAGCCGGGTGACTATACGGTGCTGGGCCGCAGCCTCAACCGGGAGGTGGCCGAACGGGTCATGGCGCTGAAACTAACCGGTATCGGATTAAGCAACCAGCCTCAGCGGGTTTATCCCGAGGGGACCCTGGCCGCTCAGGTGCTGGGGTTTGTTAACGCCGACGGCCAGGGTCAGTACGGCTTAGAGGGATACCTTAACCAGGAGCTGGTGGGCACCCCCGGACTGCTGAGAGCCAAGACCGACACCAGGGGCAACCCCATCGCCACGGCCGACAACTTCATCAAACCGGCGGTCAACGGTACCGGTTACGTCCTGACGCTTGACCGCAACATTCAGGCTCAAGCCGAAAAGTATCTCAAGGAAGGGGTGGAGCGGGTCAGGGCCAAATCCGGCAGCGTGGTCATTGTCGATCCGTCAAACGGGGCCGTCAAGGCCATGGCCAACTTTCCGACTTACGACCCCAACGCCTACAGTCAGGTGCGTGATTACGGGCTGTTTAGTAACGCGGTGGTGTCGGACCAGTTTGAGCCGGGGTCCGGTTTTAAAATCTTTACCATGGCGGCGGGGTTGGCTACCGGCAAGGTCAAACCCGACACCACCTTTGAGGACACTGGCTCGGTGGAGGTGGATGGGCGCACCATCCGTAACGCCGCTAACCATCGCTACGGCCGCCAGAACATGACCGACGTGATCCAAAAGTCGCTTAACACCGGCGTGGTGTTTATTTTAAAGAGTTTGGGCGGCGACCCGGCTAACATCAACTTGACCGGTAAGCGGGTGCTGCATGAGTACATCACCAAGCGGTTTGGCTTTGGGCTGGCGACCGGGATCGAGCAGGCGGGGGAGGTGGCCGGAGCGGTTAACCGGCCGACCAACGCCAACGGTAACAACGTCAACTACGCTAACATAACGTTTGGGCAGGGCGTGTCGGTGAGTATGATCCAGATGGCGACCGCTACCGCCGCTATCGCCAACGGCGGCAAACTGTACCAGCCGCATCTGATCGATGAGGTGATAACGCCGGACGGAACGTCCAAACCGGTGACCCCTAAGCTGGTTAACGGCAACGTCGTCACGCCGGAGGTGGCCCGGCAGCTGACCGACATGATGGTGCAGGTGGTTGAAAAGGGCTCCGGCTACCAAACCCGCATTCCGGGGTACAAGGTAGCGGGCAAGACCGGCACCGCCCAGATCCCGCGAGCCGACGGCAAGGGCTACGAGGACAAGAAGAACATCGGCTCGTTCGTCGGGTTTGCTCCGGCCGAGAACCCCCGGTTTGTCATGATGGTGCGCATTAACGAGCCGCAAACCAGCGGCTTTGCCGAGTCGACCACCGTACCGGTGTTTGGTGATATTGCCCGCTGGCTGCTGCACTACTACAAGGTGGAGCCGCAGTGAAGTTAGCGGTTAAGCCGCTGGGCAGGCTTCCAACCTGCGCCACCGTCACGGGAGTAATAGTTATGCTTGTATCTGTAAGTGTGCTAACATTAACACAAATATGATGCCTCCAACCGTACCGATTCTGCCGCTGTCGCATATCTTTACCGACGCCATTTTGGCGTTTATCGTGGCCATGGCGCTGACCCCCGTCTACACCCGCCTGGCCTTTAAGTACCAGTTTTGGAAGAAGGTAAGGGGCACCGCCATTACCGGCGAGAAGGCCAGCGTCTTTTACAAGCTGCATATGGCTAAACATAAGCGTAATATTCCATCGGCCGCCGGGATCGTCATCATCTTGTCCGTCCTGGTGGTGACGCTGGCGCTCAACCTGAGCCGGTCGCAGACCTATCTGCCGCTGTTCGCGCTGGTAGCCGCCGGCCTGGTGGGGCTGCTGGACGACGTGATCAACTTCCGCAGTACGGCGCTGGGAGTGGCGGGGCTGCGCAGCAAGATTAAGTTCGGCTTGATCCTGGGGGTGGCCACCGGCGGGGCGCTGTACTTTTACTACAAGTTAGGATACGACATCATCCACGTTCCGGCGGTGGGGGACTTTAGTATTGGGTTACTCTACATACCGCTGTTTATCGCGGTGGTCATCTCGACCGCCAATGCGGTCAACATCACCGACGGCTTAGACGGCCTGTCCGGAGGGCTGCTGGCCACCGCTTTCGGCGCCTACTCCGTGATCGCTTACTTCCAGGGTAACTACGGCATTGCGGCGTTTTGTGCCACCGTCGTCGGAGCGGTGCTGGCCTACACCTGGTTCAACATTTTTCCGGCCCGTTTCTTTATGGGCGACAGCGGTTCGTTCGCGCTGGGAACCGCCCTGGGAGTGGTGGCCATGCTGACCAACGCCGTGTTTGTGCTGCCGATCATTGCGGGAGTGTTCGTGATTGAAGCCGGCTCCAGCGCATTGCAGATTATGTCGAAGAAGCTGTTTGGACGCAAAATCTTTTTGTCGGCGCCGCTGCACCATCACTTAGAGGCGCTGGGATGGCCGGAGACCAAGGTAACGATGCGGTTTTGGGTGTTAGGGCAGGTGGTGGGAGCGATTGGTCTAGTGCTGGGCTTACTGGGGAACAAACTGCAGTGAACGCGCAGCCAAAACCGTTGCGGGGGCACCAGCCGGACTATGTTTTAGCGCTCGGCGTGTTTGTACTGCTGGCGCTCGGTTTGGTGATGATGTACTCTATCAGCCCGGTGCTGAGCTACAAGCTGCTAGGTTCCACTACTCGTAACTACTACTTTTTCGGGCAGATGCTCAACATCGCGGTGGGGCTGGTCGGGTGGATCGTGGCCGCCAAGATCGATTACCGCCGCTGGCGTAAACTGTCACCGCTGCTGATGCTGGTGGCCGTTGTCATGTTGTTGTTGCTGTTGGTGCCGGGTCTTAGTATCACCGAGAAGGGGGCTACCCGCTGGCTAAAACTGGGACCGGCTTCGTTCCAGCCGGCCGAGCTGGCTAAGCTGGCGGCCATCTTGTATCTGGCCGTCTGGTTTGAGCGGCGGAAGGAGGCCATCCGGACGTTTTGGGACGGCCTGGTCCCGTTCGCGGTGATGCTGGCCGCGATATCGTTTGTGATCGTAGTGCTGCAGCGCGACATGGGCACGATGCTGGTGCTGGCGCTGGCCACCAGCGGGATTTACTTTGTGGCCGGAGGTAAGCTCAGCCACCTGATGGCGCTGGCTACTTCGGCGCTGGCGTTGGTCTGGCTGGCGATCATCAGCTTTCCGCACCGCGTCGAGCGTTTAAGCACCTTCCTGGACCCCTCGAAGGATCCCACTGGCCAAGGCTACCACATCGGGCAGGCTCTGATCGCCATCGGCTCGGGCGGGATATGGGGTTTAGGTCTTGGTAAGAGCATCCAGATTTACGGGTACCTGCCGGAGGCGGCCAACGACTCGATCTTTGCTATTATCGCCGAGGAGTTCGGTCTGCTGGGGGCGCTGGTGGTGTTGGGGTTGTTCGGGCTGCTGGCCTACCGCGGTTTTAAGATCGCCCGGGCTGCGCCCGATAGCTTTGCCCGGCTGACGGCGGTGGGGATTTCGCTGTGGCTGTTTTTTCAGGCCATCATCAACATCGCCGCCATGCTCAGCCTGGTGCCGCTGACCGGTATTCCCTTGCCCTTTATCAGCTATGGAGGATCCAGTATGCTGCTGTCGCTGATCGGGACCGGCATTTTGTTGAACATATCAAAGTATACGATCGAGGAGGTAAGACATGCGCATTCTGGTGAGCGGGGGCGGAACGGCTGGACACATTTCGCCGTTGCTGGCAACGGTCGACGCGTTAAAGTCGCTCGCACCGGCAGCTGAAGTTCTGTATGTCGGCCAGCAGGGGAGCATGGAGGCCAAGATGGCTGCTGCGGCCGGATTGGAGTTTGCGGCCATCCCGGCGGGGAAGCTGCGGCGCTACCGCGATCTTAAGTTAAGACATAGACTTATTGACGTGTCAACAATGGCGCTGAACGCCCGGGATCTGGTGCGGACCGTGCGCGGCCTGGCCCAAAGCCTGACGCTGGTTAAAAGGTACGATCCGGACGTGGTGTTTATTAAGGGCGGCTACGTCGGCCTGCCGGTAGGGCTGGCGGCCGGGCTACTGAAGGTGCCCTACGTCATTCACGAGTCCGACATCCGGGCGGGGCTGACTAACCGGGTGCTGTCGAGATGGGCTAGCGCCGTGGCGGTCGGTTTTCCGGCCGACAAGTACAGCGACTTACCGTCCGATAAACTAGTCTACACCGGCAGTCCGATTCGCCAGGACGTCGTGCGCGCCCACCGACTGGAAGGGCTGGCGCGCTTCCAGTTGGACGATAAGCTGCCGGTGGTACTGATTACCGGGGGGAGTCAGGGGTCGCGGGCGATCAACGACGCCGTTATCGCGGCTCTACCGCGGCTGGCTAAGCGTTATCAGATGCTGCATATTACCGGCGCAAAGGAGATCGAGACGGTGCGCTTCCAAACCCGGCACCTGCAGCTGGAGCATCCTGCCCGTTACCAGGCTTTTTCATTTTTAGCTAGCGACATGGGACTGGCGCTGGCGGCGGCCGATGTGGCGGTGGTGCGCGGTGGCGCCAACACCCTGGCGGAGCTGGCGGTTCTGGCCAAACCGGCCATCGTCGTGCCGCACCCGTCGCTGGGGGACCAGGTGCTTAACGCTACCGCGCTGGCGCGGCAGGGGGCCGTTAAGGTGATTACTCAATCCCGGCTGACACCGGAGACGCTGACGAGCCAGCTGGAACAAATTCTTGATTCAGAGCAGGAACAGCGGTACTTATCGCAAGCCATAGCGCGTCTGGCGGTACCCGATGCCGCCACCAAACTGGCTCAGCTGATACTAAGGTGGGCCAGACCGGGGGAGGCCAAGTAGTGGGCTCCCGCCGCGTCACCCGGCCTCCCCGGCCGAGTTATGGCCGCCGTCCGGCCTCCTCCCGCCCGCGGTGGCGATTGCCGTCGCGCGGTTCACTTAAAACCGCCGGCCAGGCAGGGCTGCTCCTGGCCGCCGCTTTTTTGCTTTGGCGGTTTTTCTATATCCGCCAGATCGAGGTTACCGGTACCTCTCAGCTCGATCCAAAAGCCGTCGAGCACCTCACCAGGCAGCAGCTGCGACAGCACATCTGGTCGCGCAACTTAATTACGCTGGGGCTGGTGCCGCTGGAGTCGGAGCTTCTCAAACAGGATCAGCGCCTCAAGACGGTGACGTTGCAGCGGCGTTGGCCGCGCGGACTGGTGGTAGCGGTCACCGAGCGTCGGCCCGCCTTGGGCTGGAAGAGCGGTGATCAGCTGCTGGCGCTTGACGCCTCGGGCACGGCTATCGGTCCGGTGGCTGCGGGGCAGAAGCTTCCGGTGGTAGTTGATCGCAGCCGGCTGCCGGTCAAGCCGGGAGACCGGGTGGTGCCGGTGCGCTTCATCGCTTTTTGTACTACCTTGCTGGAGCAGCTGCCGCAGCGGACCGGTCTGGAGCTCAGGGGCCTGGAGGTGCCGGAGAGTACCAGTGAACTGTATGCCATGACCAACAAAGGTTATTCGATCAGGTTTGACACCACCCGTCCGGTGGGGGAGCAAGTGACCGATCTGGTCAACGTCCTGGCCGCGCTGTCGAAGTTAAAAAAGACCCCTAGCCAGTACATTGACCTGAGGGTCCAGCACAAAGCTTACTATCGGTAAGTAGGGGGTAGTGCCTCTCCCCTGGTTAAGTTCGGTTTTCGTTCACCGGTTGGCGCCGGGTGTTAGTCGCCGGAATAGGTTTTCAAAATTTCGAGTTTACAGTTAGGAGTTTGACCGGCTGATTTTTTAAAAACGTTTTTTAGTAAGTTTGGCCACTCGTACCGGTTTTAGGTCATCAAAGCGCAGCGGTTTGTAGGCGGCCGCTGGGATGGGAGTGCAGCCTGACCTTAGGGCGCAAAAGGCTTAGTCAAGGGACAAACCGCACGTATAGGATTTAAAAACAGGTACTACAACTCAACCCAAAGCCTAATTGTGGAACGTCGCAAAATATACATTGTGCGACACACTGGCCTTGACTCGCCCTCGGCATCACCATCACACCCCCCGCTCTATTGAACTCCCTGCCCTGGCCGGGTGCTCCCCCTGTCTCCTAGCCGCGCAGGCTGACCACCTCATCCGGCTGCAGCTCGTTATCTTCTAGGCTGCGTCCTTGTGGAGGTCGGGACGCAGCGACCGGCGCCGTTACTTTGTTTAGTGCTTGTTCGTGACGGCTGTGGTCGGCAAGTCTACCGCTGGCTGTCG
>JAHWKN010000027.1 GCA_019347875.1 Candidatus Parcubacteria bacterium | reverse complement strand
TGTTTGAGCCCCGATGAAATCGGAGCGAGTTCCGCAGGCCTACAGCTTAACGGTAGCTGGAAGTGTTTCTAGCTGATGAGCCGGCTTGGCAGTTTTTGGTTACTTTTTGCTGACAAAAAGTAACGAGGAGGCGGTTTGCAGGGAGATGGGGAAAAGGAGGCTGTAGGACCGCTAGGGAGGGGTTGGGGGCGATGCCTCAGCTCTGCAAAAAAAGGCTCCCACCAAAACTAGGGGTTAATCCTCCCTCCACCCCCTGGTCTCACCTCGACCGCCTGAGGCCGCCGAAAGCGCTGCGCAAACCTAACCCCCGCGCCAAGCATCAAAGTTGCCGCGGCCGCTATCAGCAAGCCCAGCCCTACCCAGCCAAAGCGGCCGCTAACGTCCCGACTAACCGCCTCCACTAGGGCGGCGGCCGGCGGTGAAAGTGAGCCCAGCTGACCGGCGCTCATGAGCGGACCCATCATCCCCGGCAGCGTTTGAAACAGCAGATAAAGCGCGCCCTGCACGAGCGCCGCCAACAGCAAAACCGCCGCCACCAGCCGGAACCGCCGCTCGCGGGCGACGGCCGCCACAGCGACCAGCAGCAACAGCGCCGCTACCGGCCCCACGACCTTAATCCAGCTAAAAAAATCAAGCGTGCCGCGAACGGCGGCGGCGTTAGGCGGAGGCTGGTAGACGATCGGCTGGGTCGCCTCCGGCGGCAGCATCAAGCCCTGGTGTTGGGCCTTAAGCGCCAGATCGGCGGGATCCAGCTGCGGCGGGGGCCCGCCGCGCCTGTAGTGCTCCTCTAGCCCCTGCAAAAAGCCCTCAAACCGCTGCTGGGCGTACGACGGCGTGACGAGTCCGGCCAGGACTTCCTGAGCCTGACGATCGCGGGGCGCCAGCAGCTGCGGCAACCGCTCGGCGGCCCGTTCGTAAAAACCGGTGAGGGCGGCGGCCTGACCGCTAATGTAGTCGGCCTCAAACAACGTACCGTCGAGTACGTAAGCCATCGATACCAGCGTAACGGCGATAACCGTCAACCCGCCGAGCAGGGTGGTGATTAACTTCACTCCCCCATCATAACTCTTGCGCTTACCTGAGACAAACCGATTTAGGCGGTGTTAGGTTAAAACCCCTCTTTTCAGCGCCTGCCGGTACAGCCGTTCCCACTGTGGCAGCCCCAGCTCCTGGGCTCTGGCGGCGGGGCTGATGCGGGCCCGGCGCAGCAGGTCGCTGCTGACATCGACGCTGCAGTTTAACCCCCCGGCCAGCGAGTTTTTTAACTGTTTGCGCCTTTCGCCGAAACCGGCCTTAACCAAGCGGAACAACAGCTGGGGATCGGCCGCAAAGGCCGGGGCCGGCCGCCGCCGGATCCGCAAAACAGCCGAGTCTACCTCCGGCGCCGGCCAAAACTTGTGCCGCTCAACCTGCCCCACCACGTCCGCCTCGGCGTAGTACTGGACGCTTAAAGCCAGCACCGACAGGTTACCCGGCGCGGCCGTCACCCGTTCGGCCACCTCGCGCTGCACCAGCAGCACGGCTAAAGCGGGCGGGGGTGAGCCTTCCATCAGTAAACGTAAGATTTTGGCGCTCAGGTAGTAAGGCAGGTTGGCTACCACCTTGTAGCCGGGGCCAAGCGCCGACAGATTAAAATCAAGGATGTCCCCGCTGATGACCTCTAGATGGGACGGCGCGTCGCGGCGCAGCAGCTGCTCTAAAACCCGATCGGCCTCCACCGCCACCACCCGCCCGGCCCGGTCGGTCAGCCGGTTGGTTAAAACCCCTAGTCCCGGCCCGATCTCCAGTACCGTATCTTGATCTGACAGGTCGGCCGCCCCCACGATCATCTCTAAGCTGGGCCGGTCGACCAGAAAATGCTGGCCCAGCCCTTTGCGGGGGGTGATGCCGGCCAGCCGCAACGCCAAGCGCAAATTGCCGGGGTCGGTAAGGTCCATACCGCTACATTACCACATGGGGCGCATGGACGGCGCAAACCCTAATGTCGGGCCAACGGGGGAGCGGCTGCTACAGCAAGCCGAGTTTTTGGGCGCAAGCCGGCCAGGGGCCCCAACCGCGGGCAGCTTGGGTAGCCTGGGCCTTGGCATCCTGCAGGTGGGGAGGGGCGTCGCTGGCCAGGCGGTAACCGCCGTAGCCGCCCCAGGTGCCGATGTCGAACTGGTAGGCGCCGTAGTAACCGTTGCCGGTGTTTCGGCTGTAAACGTTACCCGACTCGCACAGCCGCAGCCGGTACCAAACGTCGTCGCTGGCCGCCGCGGCCACCACCTTAATGCCTACCGCCACCACCCGAGCGACGGGCCGCTCCTGCTCCTCGGTTTTCAGGGTAGTCCGCGACTGCTCCTGGCCGTTGTGGTAAACGATCCGGTAGGTGACCAGGCGGCGGCCGTCCCGGCCCTCTGCCTGCACCTTTCTGGTCCCCGCTAGTAAATCGGAGTCGAACACCGTTTTAACGTCGCGCGCAACCGCTTCGGTCTTAGTTACCACCGCCTGTGAAATCCGTGTCACAACCACGCTCAGGCCCGGCGTAATTGCTGCGTCAAGTCCCGGGGTGACCTGGTCCTGCTCGCCCAAGGCCACCTGCTTGGTCTCGAACATCTCTTTCACGGTTTTGGCGTGGGTTCGCAGCGTCACTACCCGGCCGTCGGCATTCAGCGCCACCGCCGCCGCCCGCTTAATGGTAACGTTGTGTCCAATGATGGGCGTGGCGACAAAGTCACGAGCCACGACCGCGCTAACCTCATCTTCGGGATAGAGCTTAATCCCGGCCGCCTCCACCACTTGGCGAACACTACGATGGGCGCTTTGGAGCGTCCGGCTGCGGCCGCCTTCGGTAATCCGGTAGGGCTGAGCGCGATAAACGTTAACGTTATAAAATCCATGCTGCAACTGTGTCGAGAGACCCGGTTCAACCAAGTCATCGGCGCTAAGCTCCAAACCCAGGCGCTCCAGCGCCTCGCCTACCGTCGCAGCCTCGGTTGAAAAGGTTTTGTCTTTACCGTCGGCAAACACCCGGACGATCCTGGAGGAGTCGGCGAAGGCTAGATTTTTGAACGAAATTTGATTTGTGGCTAGTCCGACCAGGGCTAGAACTATGACCACGACGGCTGCGCGGGAGGAGTTTCTATTTGCAGCCTGGCTCCCTGCCGATAGTGCACGGTGTAGGTTGCTTAAAATACAAGCCTCTATGATTAATTAGAGAGCTTTTGCTTTTAAGTCTTTGTTTTTGACGGTCGTAATCTGGAATACACTTACGCTTAGTAAGTCTCAATCATTCTAGCCTTTGCAAGCGCGCCTGTCAAATCGCCTGTCAGGCTTGAACGGCCCGGCGAACAAATAATGTACCCAGAAATGATTATGCTTAAAGCTTCTCGATCGGCGCGAAGCTCAGGCTCAGTTTTTTGGTACCGCCGCCAAAGCCCGCTACCAGCTCATCCCCCTTGACCCCCACCACTACGCCCTCGCCAAACTTGGCGTGTCGGATGCGGTCACCGGGCCCCAGCTGCAGGTCGGGGACAAGCGGTCCGGGCTGCGGCTGGGTGGCGCCGCCGGCCAACGGCGGCCCGGCCGGCCCCGGCCCCTGTACCCCGGCGGGAATGTCGAGCAGGAAACGCGACGGGGGGTTGTGCTGCCCCGAGCCGTAGAGCAGACGGGAGCTGGCGTAAGTCAGGTAAAGCTGGGTTTTGGCCCGGGTCATGCCGACGTAGCACAGCCGCCGCTCCTCCTCCATCTGGGCGCCGTCGAACAGCGCCCGGGAGTGCGGGAAGATCCCCTCCTCCATCCCGGCCATAAACACCACCGGAAACTCCAGCCCCTTGGCGGCGTGCAGCGTCATCAGCGTGACGGCGTCGGCTTGGGTAGAGTAGTTGTCGATGTCCGAAATCAGCGCCACCTCCTCCAGGAACCCCTCCAGGGGCGGCCGGGGGCTCTGATCTGACGGCAAACCGTCCGCCTCGGGGTTAGACTGACCGGCCCCCGACTGATCGTCGTACTCCTTGGCCACACTCACCAGCTCCTTGACGTTCTCTAGCCGCTCACCCGCCTGAATGCTGCCGTCATCCAGCCAGTCCAGGTAGCCGCTGCGTTTTAGCGTCAACTGAAGCAGTTCATGCACCGGTTTAGTCTCCATCTCGCGGCGCAAGCCGGCAATCAGCTCGCCAAACCGCACCAGCGCCGAGGCCGCGCGCGGCAATAAACCCGGAATTTCCGGGGCCGTGGCCAAGGTGTCCAGCAAGCGCGCGCCCTGATTTTGGCTTTGATTTAAAGCCTGACTTTGGTGCTGTAAAAACCTTTCCAAACTTTTTGCCCCCAGTCCTCTGGGCGGCAGGTTGATGATGCGGTTGAAGCTGATGATGTCGTCGGGCTGGTAAATAAAACGCAGGTACGCCAGCGCGTCCTTCACCTCCTTGCGCTCGTAAAAGCGCACCCCGCCGACGATCTTGTAGGGCACGCCGGCGCGCAGAAAAGCCTCCTCCAGCGAGCGCGACTGGGCGTTGGTGCGGTACAAAACGGCAAAATCGCGCAGCGCCAGCTTGCCGCCTGCGGCCGACCGCGCGAGTTGCCCGATGCGGCGGGTGATCAGCTCACCCTCCGCGGCCTCGTTATGAACCTGCTCAATCGCCACGGCGGGACCGGCTCCGGACCGCGTCCACAGCTGCTTGTCGGAGCGTACCAGGTTTTTGGCGATCACGCTGTGGGCGGCGTCTAAAATGTTCTTGGTCGAGCGGTAGTTTTGCTCCAGCTTAATCACCTTGGTTTCGGGGTAATCCTTCTCAAAATCCAAGATGTTTTGAAAGTTCGCCCCCCGCCACGAGTAAATGCTTTGCCAGTCGTCACCCACCACGCAGATGTTGCGCCCTTTGGCCGCCAGTAGCTTCGCCAGCTGATACTGCGTGTGGTTGGTGTCCTGGTACTCATCGATCAAAATATAGCGAAACTGCCGCTGCCAGCGGGCCAAAACATCGGGATACTTTTTAAACATCTTGACCGTCTCAAAAATCAGGTCGTCAAAGTCCAGCGCGCCGGCGTCTTTGAGCAAGGCCTGGTAGGCCGGATACACCTTGGCCGCCACCTCCTGGGCCGGACCCCGGGCCAAGGCGGCGTAGCCGCGTGCATCGATCAGCTCGTTTTTGGCGGAGGAGATCAGGTTAAGCATCAAACTGGGAGCAAACCGCTTGTCGTCCAGCTGCAGCCGGCGCATGGCCGCTTTAACGGCGCTTAAGCCGTCGCCGGCATCAAAAATAATGAAGTTCGAGGCCAAGCCGATACCCGCCGCCTCCCGCCGCAGCAGACGTACACAGATGGAGTGGAATGTGCCCATAAACGGCAGGTAAGTACGGCTGTCCTCACGCTGTCCCAGCAGCTTCAGTACCCGCGTCCGCATCTCGCCGGCGGCCTTGTTGGTAAACGTCACCGCCAGAATGTTCATCGGGCTAACCTTTTTAACCGCTACCAGGTAAGCGATGCGGTGCGTCAGCGCTTTGGTCTTACCCGAGCCGGCCCCGGCCAGCATCAGCACCGGCCCCTCGGTAGTCTCGACCGCCAAACGCTGCTCGGGGTTAAGGTCTTTTAGTAAATCCACCTGATTATTGTACCTGGATTGGGAAGGCGTGAAAGTATTGACGCAACCAGTAGTTATACGTACAGTGTAGTAACTATTCCCGCCTGCGGCAGTCAACCCGGTCGAGATTCGCCGGGACAAGAGCACCTTTAGGGGGTTGTTGTGGGTCTGCTCCTTGAGAGCTATATCCGTCAGGTCAAAGAGCTATTCTGGAGTCATGAACCAACGGTTGAACGACCATATATCCGCGCTGGCTATCGCTATTCCTACGGCGTTATAGATGCAATCCAAGACACCGTTGAGCGACTTAGCGATACGGAGGTCGTATACCTGTTGGTGGAACTGTACTTGGAAGATACAGCGCTTCACCCCGACACCCCCTCCGTTCAGTACTCTGGAGAGTCGAATGCCCGGTTGCTGTTACAGGGGTTGATCAGCGACGCAATTCAAACGATCCTGCAAGCCGATGTGCAGATCTGGGCTGAGGTGGTGCGTCGCCGGCAGCTGGCCGATCGTTCAAACGAGCAAGCCAAGCGTTCTCCGCAGCCGTAGCTCCAAGCGTACAGCTTAGAGTGTTCCATCGCCCCCCGCGGGCGCCCTCTGCGGGGGCGCTTTGCGTTCAAACGTCTCATGTAGCGATGAGAATTGACAAAATAGGCGCCAATACGTATGGTGTATTAACAATTCCTGCTTGCTGCAGGATCGTCCCGGCGAGATCCGCCGGAACGGGAGCACCTTGAGGAGGCTTTGGTGAGTCAAGCCCTTGACGCGGCCGCCGAGCGGGCTAAGCGGTTGTTTTGGGACCACGCAGCGACTTTCTACGATCCCCAGCCCTTGGGTGCGTACTGGGCCTACGATGCTGATTCAGCTAGCAGAGACGCCATCGAACAGCTCGGTGACGATGAACTCGTCCGCCTGCTAACAGAGCTCTTCTCCGAAGACATTGGGCTTTGGCCCGGGCTGACCACGCTACGCGATTTGGGTGAGTACTCAAACAGCGCGCGGCTGGCGCTCAAGGGTATTGCCGGTTCCGCCGTCCAGACCGTCCTGCAAGCAGACGCCGCGATTATGACTGAGATCGAGGCGCGCTGGAGGGCCGCTGACCGGCTGAACGAGAAAACCGGTGGCGGCCGGCCGCATCCGCTTAACGACTAAAAGCGGTTCTTTCGCCCCTGCGGGCGCCCTCCTGCGGGGGCGCTTTGCGTTTACGGCCACCAGCTAGCGATGCAGAATTGACAGAATTAGCCGTTACACGTAAAGTGTATGAACAACTCCTGCCTGCGGCAGGCCGTTCCGGCGAGATCCGCCGGAACGGGAGCACCTTGAGGAGGCTTTTGTGGGCCAAGTCCTTGACGCGGCCGCCGAGCGGGCCAAGCGGTTGTTTTGGGACCACACAGATGATGACCACCAATACCCGCCCTACGGCATCGACAATGCCGCCCGGGAGACCGTCGAAATTTTCACTGACGATGAGGTTATCGGTCTGCTGGTCGAACTGTACCGGGAAAACCCCCGGCTTCAACCCCATGTCCCATCCGGGCACAGCGATGAAGGGCCCGCCCAGCTAATGCTAAAAGGCATAGCCTGCGACGCCATCCAAACCCTTCTGCAGTCCGATACCGCCATCACGACAGAGGTGGACCGCCGCTGGGAGGAGGCCGACCGAGCGGTCAAGCAGGCAGATGGTGTCCCCTAACCACCATCTGCCTCACATGGTGAGCTGCCAGCTCTACCGCCCCCGCGGGCGCCCTCCTGCGGGGGCGCTTTGCGTTTTAGGGCCCCTTAACGCTGTAGACGCCGGCGTTCGGCTCTTCGAGCCTGGCCGACAGGGTGTAGGCGCGGCGGGTGCGGTCGGGTGCGTAAGCGTAGGGCTGCTTGGTTTTGGGATCAACCGGAATCTGGGGCAGGTGCTTGGGGACCAGCGCCGACAGGTTAGCGGGGTAGCGGCTGCGGTTGGCCTGGCGGTAGGCCGCCAAGGCGGCTTTTAGCTGATCGATGTGGCCGCGGCGGGCGGTGTCGCGGGCCAGTAGCTCGAGGTGATGGTGACCCAGCTGGTTTAGGTCAACGGCCGGCGGCGGCGCCGCCACTTTGGCCTGGCCATACCCCTGGCTGTCAAGCGTCAAAGTAAACCGGGCGCCTAAGGCGTCGTCTTCGCCCTGGACCCGCAGCCGGTCCCAGTCCGGGCTGGTCCACAGATCGTAACTAATCTTCAGGCTCTTAAAATCAGCTCCCGTAAAAGCCAAGCCGCACCCTGCGGGCAGCTCGCGGTTGAGCCCGTCGATCAGCTCCGGCACGCTGCCACTATCTACCGTGCCCCGGTAGTGCGCCACCCGCCGGCCCTCCAGGCTTTCCCACAGGTTGACCCAGGGAGAGTTTTGCGTTTTAACCTGGCGGCTGAGCCGGTAGAGCGACAAGCCGGCCGGTTTGGCGGACGGGCCGGGCTGGCAGTAGTTGTCGAACAGCGATTGGTCGAGCTTGGTCTTGTGCCAGTCGGCGCTCAAGGGGTAAAGCAGGTTGGACTGGCGGTAACGGATAACCGGCAGCAGCGGCCCGCCCAGCTTAAAGTAAAGCGACCCGTCGTCCAGCCGTGCCTGGCCGTCGTAGTTTTGCTTGCCCCAGGTACCCTTAAAGCCAAGCTCGCCCTTCGGTTTGGACGCTACCGACCGGTCATAGCTGCCCTCAAACTCCATGTCGGAGTTCATGGCCGACAAAAAGCTGTCGCCGGAAAACTGCAACCGGCCGCTAAAACTAGCGTTCTGAGCGGCACTTAGTTTGTGCTGGTAATCTTGAAACGGCTTTTGGGCCGCCGCCACGTACAAGGCTCCCGCGCCCAGAACCAGTACCGCGGCGGCCAGCCCCAGTACCAGCCAGCGCCGGCGGTGCGGTTTGAGCGGAACTACGGGCCCCGCGTGAGCGGCGGGTTGCGCAGCGGACAGGGCGGCCGCCGGAGCGGTCGCGGGCACCGGTTTGTCGGCTGCGGCCGTTTGGGGCTTGTCCGGCTGGGGCGGGGCGGCAGCGGCTTTAGCGGCGGTTTCGGGGGGCGCGGCAGCGTCAGCGCCCGCTGCCAGGGCGCCGCACTCCAGGCACAACCAGCCGACGCTGGACTTAACCGTTTGGCTGTGGCACTGCGGACATTGCATGTACTTATTTAACCATAAAGCGCTTGTGTTTATAACCCCCACAGAGGTTAACACTTACCACCCGCGCCGGCGGCTGTCCCCGTGGCCTCCCTCTTTATCCCTCCTCATCTCGCAACTCGCCTCTATTCACTCCAAGCTCTCTTCCCGTTACTTTTTGTCAGCAAAAAGTAACCAAAAACTGCCAAGCCGGCTCATCAGCTAGAAACACCTCCAGCTACCGTTAAGCTTAGGGCCTGCGGAACTCGTCCTCCCTGTGGTCGTCCTCAAACAGTCCTCGGCCGGTTTACAACAATACTTAGATCAAGCTTAACGCTAGCTTCCGGCTTTCTGGCTGCTGGCAAGGCTTGGGGTTGGTTAGGGCGCCAGGGATGAGGAATCAAAGCAAGAATCCCCCGATCTACGATCTACTAATCCCGAACCCCGATATCCCTTCTACCATCCCCGAGTATTGGAGCTAACCCCAAACAGCCAGACCGGAAAAGGCCGA
>JAHWKN010000026.1 GCA_019347875.1 Candidatus Parcubacteria bacterium | reverse complement strand
ACTGTTTGAGCCCCGATACAATCGGAGCGAGTTCCGCAGGCCCGGCCTTTTACGGACTGGGTGGCTTGGAGTTAGCGACCTACTCGGCCGATTTTGGTTACTTTTGACGGTGCAAAAGTGACGAAAGGAGCGGGGCTAGAGAGAGGCTAGGAGGAATAGGCGGTCGGACCGCTGGGACGAGGGCTGGAGGCGATGCCATCGCTTCAAACGTAACAGATTGTTGTACGAGAGTTACACAATCACGCGCCTAACATCCGGACTCAACCCGGTCAGCAGTTCGTAAGAAAAAAGATCGTGCTGGCGGCAAATACTCTCGACCGAGTTGCGGTCAATCGGGTTCCGGCTGATAAGCGTGACCTCATCGCCGAGCTTGGCCCCAGAACCTAGCAGATCAATCATGGTGTGGTTCATACAGACCCGGCCGATGATGGGCAGGCACTCATCCTTAAACTTAACGCACCCCCGGTTACTTAAAGCTCTTTTGACCCCCTCGTAATAGCCCAGCGGCAAGGCGCCGATGCTGGTCGGTCCCGCCGCCGTAAAGATGCCGTTATAACTGACCTTATCACCCTTTTGCAGTTGAGTGACCTTGGTAATCGTGCTGATCAGCGCCAGAGCCGGCTGCAGCCGCTCCAGGTCCGAGTGGTGCCGGTCTAACCGGTCCAATGGATTAACGCCGTACAAACCGATCCCCAGGCGAACGGCGTTGCACCAACCGGGCTTAACCTTGGTGCTGCCGGCGGTTTGGGCCAGATGGATTAAAGATGGGCGAAAGCCGGCTGCGGCAATGTGTTGAACGGCCGCCTTAAACCGAGCCAGCTGTTCGTCGGTATAGCTGTTGTCGGCGTTGTCGGCATCGGCCAGATGCGACATCACGCCCTCAAGCTTGAGTCTGGGAAAGGCCTTTATTAAACTCAACAAACCCGGCAGGTCAGGCGGCGAGGCCCCGTAACGGTTCATGCCGGTGTTAACCTCCAGATGGATGCGTACGGCCTGGCCGGTTTCTCCCAAAGCTCGGATTGACTCGACGTCGTGTACCACAAAAGTAAACTCGCCACAGCGCATGTACCGATAGTTAGCCGGGTTAATGTAGCCCATCACCAGCACCGGCTGACGCGACAGCTGCCGGACGCGCAGCGCCTCAAAGTAACCGTCAACCGCCAGGTAGGGAAAACGGCGGGCTCTTAAGATCTCGGCTACCTGCGCCAGCCCGTGGCCGTAAGCGTTGGATTTAAGCACCGGTATGACGGCCTGTCCCGGATTCAAGCTTTGGATCAGGTCGAAATTGTTTAAAATGGCCTGGCGGGAAACCTCAAGGCGGTTGAGCGTTTGAAAACCGGTTTCGAACCGATGCCGTAAGCCACCGAGACGACTGCGCCAGAACGCTCCGCGCATACGCCTTACCGTCCGGGTGCCGGCGGCCGCTGCGCGGCTTGCAGCAAGTTCTCGAACAGCGCCACCACCGTCATCGGGCCGACACCGCCGGGATTAGGCGTAATCTTCAGCGTGGTGTCCTTCTGTAGCTCCGGGTCGACGTCGCCCTTGATGCTGCCGCCCGACTCGCCCGACCCGGCGTCTACCACCACCGCCCCCGGCTTGACCATGCCCGGTTTGATCAGCCCGGGCCGGCCGGTGGCGCTGACCACGATGTCGGCCGCGCGGGTGGCGGCCGGCAGATCCTCGGTCCGGGAGTCGCACACCGTCACCTTGGCCCCGGACTGTCGGAGTAGCTTCGACAGCGGCGCTCCCACCAGCCGCCCCTTGCCCACCAACGTGACGCGCTGGCCCTCCACCGCCACGCCGTAACCGGCCAGCAGCCACAAGATGGCCATGGGGGTGGCGGGAGTAAACTGGCTGTGGGGGTGTAAACCGTCCACGTCCTTGTGCGGCGCCACCGTCTCGGTCACCTCGTTGGTCTTTGAGCGCTCGGGCAGCGGCAGCTGCACAATGATGCCGTCAACCTCAGGGTCCTCATTCAGCTGCTCGACCTGAGACCTTATCCGGTCCATCGTCACCTCGTACACCTTGACCGTCGCGCCGATGTCGCGGCCGTAACGGCTCTTGACGCGAATATAAGAGGCGGTGGCCGGATCGTCACTTGACTGCACGATGGCCAGGTTTGGCTTGGTCGGCATGGCCGCCACCTGGCGGCTGTGCCTCTCCTTGATGTACCCCGCCAGCTCGCGGCCGTCTAGCAGCATTCGGACTCCCCGGTTTTAGACAGTAGTAGTTGCATACAGGGTAATTGTAAGCTACTGGTTGCCTTTAAGACAGCCGGCCCGAAACCGCGTTTCATCACTGTCGCCGACATTCCCCCCAAAACGCATAGCAAAAGCGCAACGTTGCGCTGGCCCACTTCCTCTGCTACGGTTAAGAAAAGGAAGCGGCATGACAAGGGATCGGTTTTTCAAAAGCATGGCCACGCTGGGCCTGGCCCTGACCTACGACGACGTCCGGTTAAGGACCGGACCCAGCACCGTGCCGGCCCACGAGGTTGCCTTAGGCAGCCGGTTCTCCCGCCATGTTCCCTTAAAAAGACCGATCATCAGCGCCGCCATGGACACCGTCACCACCTCCGACATGGCTATCGCCATGGCCATGTCGGGCGGACTGGGTGTCATTCACGCCGCCTTGCCCCCGGCCGACCAGGCGCGCGAGGTCAAGCGCGTCAAGTTCTTCCTCAACGGCCAGGTCGAAAAACCGATCACGGTGCGCGATGACGACATGCTGCAAGAGGTGCAGCGCATGAGGCGGGAAATGGGCTTCAAGTTCCACAGCTTTCCGGTGGTCGACCGCCGGCAGCGCCTGGTTGGGCTGCTGACAAAAAACGACTTTCTGCGCTGCCGCGACCACTCGCAGACCGTCCGCAGCGTGATGACGCCCGATGTCATGTCTGCGCCCCCCGACACCGATTTGGACCAGGCGTACCGGATTATGATGAAAAACAAGCAGGTTACCGTCTTGCCGTTAGTGGACGACAGCCAGCACGTCACCGGGCTGTACCTGCTGTCTGACGTCATCCGGGTCAAACACGGCAGCTCCAGCCTGCACAACGTCGATGACGCCAACCGCCTGCGGGTGGCCGCCGCCGTCGGCACCGACCAAGAGGCGCTCGAACGCGTGGAGCTGATGCACCGGCGGCTGGACGCGGTGGTGGTAGACACCGCCCGCGGCGACTCGCGCTACGCCTTTGATACTCTTAAGGCCATCAAGCAAAAGTACCCAGATCTCGACGTGGTGGTCGGCAACATTTCGGAGGGCGCTTCGGCCAGGCTGCTGGCCAAAGCCGGCGCCGACGGCATCAAGGTGGGCCAAGGCCCCGGCTCAATCTGCACCACGCGGGTCGAGACCGGCATCGGCTGCCCCCAGGTAACGGCGGTGTACGAGTGCGCCAAGGCGGTGGCCGATCTTGATGTGCCGGTCTGTGCCGATGGCGGAGTCAGCAACCGCGGCGACATCCCTATCGCCATTGGCGCCGGCGCCAGCAGCGTCATGCTCGGCAACATGCTGGCGGGCACCAAAGAGGCACCCGGCGCCGTCTACATGGATGAGGCTGGAAGCATGGTTAAGGACTACCGCGGCATGGGCTCGAACGCCGCCATGCGCGACAGCCACACCGCCCGCCGCCGCTATGGTGGCCAGGACGGCCAGCCGGTTATCACTGAGGGAATCGAAGGTACCGTGCCGTACCAGGGAGCGGTCGACGAGGTGATGACTCAGTACGCCATCGCGCTGGCCCGCAGCCTGGAGTACTGCGGCAGGGCCAGCGTCGAGGAGCATCGGCAAAAGGCGCGTTTCTACCGCATTACCGGTGCCGGCTACCGCGAATCGCGTCCGCACGACGTAGCCACGCCCGGCCGCCAGTCGCTGCGCGGCCCGTCCGCAGCGTAACTCTAGGCGTCAACTCCGAGTTTTTGCAAATCGCTTATTAGTTGCTTAGCATAAGCAAACTGAAGGCCTGTCATACCGATATTTTCAGCCGCTTCGACGTATTGCGGCAAATCATCGATAAACACCGCCTCTTCCGCCCCGACCTTCACTCTTTCCAGCGCCAGGTTAAAAATCCGGGGGTCAGGCTTAGCCACCCCGACCTCGCCCGAAATGATGATTTCACGAAACAACGGCTCCAAGTTGTGCTCCTGCAAAAGCGGTCGCAACAGCTCGGACGAAGCGTTGGATAGCAGGCCAACCTGGTAGCGCGGCCGTAGCCGGTTAATCAACTCGACCACCTCTTGGTTGATCGTTACGACGAAACCTCGGCGAATCGAGGCGGCCGGTTGCCCGCTTAAGGTACTGAGACGATCGTAAAACTCGCCCAGGGCAATCTGCCCGCTATCTAGCGCTTGAGAGGCCGCCAGAAACTCGTCCCGTCTAGTGTACCCGTGGTCGCGCAGCCAAACCTCGTACGGATCCGCCGTTGCAATGACCCCGAAGAAATCGAACATAATGGCTCTAAACATGCTCCAACTATAACAAACAGCCTGTCGGCTCTTGAGACAGGCGCCATAGCCAGATCAAGCCTGGTTATGCTATGATTTCTCAGTTCGTAAACCGAAAACAAGTACGAGCGCTCGTAGCTCAGCGGATTAGAGCACTTGGCTTCGGACCAAGGGGTCGGGGGTTCGAATCCCTCCGAGCGCACCAGGCAGACGGCCAACAGCTGTTGGACGACTGCCTGGCCTCGGGAGGGTGAAAACCGCCGCGGGGTTCGGTGGAACAAAGCGCGCAGAAAAGTTCAAGCTTGCTTGGACTTGGCGAGCACTTTGCGAAAGAGGCGCAGCCGATATCCCTCCGAGCGCACCATTCGACCTCCCGCCAGCCTGTAGCCATTTTAAATTAGTGCGAGTTAAACCAAGACTCCAGTCTGTTTGACGAGCACCAAGGAAAAATTGTTCGGAAGCTGGAGTGAGTTTGTAAAAACTCATGCAAGCTGGAGTACAATTTTGACGTGGGCCGTTAGCTCAATTGGCAGAGCAGTTGCCTCTTAAGCAATTGGTTCCGGGTTCGAGTCCCGGACGGCCCTCCAGACCAGGTGGCCAGCCAAGCTGGTCGGCTGGTCTGGGGACGATCAGAGAGCCGAACCCGATAACCCGCAGGGCGGGTTCGATAATCAAGGTGGCGCGCAGAAGACTTGCTTCGAGCACTGCCGAAGATTATACAGAGTAGTCCCGGACGGCCCTCAATACCGCTTATGCTTATAACAGAGGTGTAAGCCTCTGTTCTTGTTATGATAGTCATATGAACAAATTGTTCTTACATATTCCATTCTATGCAAATTTTCCAGACGATGATTCGCCGGAGACTAAAATAATTTCTTCGTCGGATTAAAATAGCCTGGCTAGGGTCACCCCTATAATTGCAAAGCTGCCGGCGAAGCTGCCGACCACCAACCGGACCGGAAAAGCTCTCCCCTGCCGGGTAGCTTTCGTATACAACCAAAGCTCAATAACCGCGAGAACAGCTAGATACAACGCGCCCCGCCGGCAAAAAGCGCCCACCGAAGTTCCGGCCGAGGCCGCTAGCCAGGCGCCGGTGATAATCTGCAGTAGCCCCAGCACCGCCAAACCGATGGCCCCGCTACGATAACCCGCCCGCGAGCGCCACACCCGCCAAACCGTCACGACCGCCAGCAGCAACGTGGCGGCCGCGCCCGCCAGGTGCAGTAACAACAGGTAGTTCACTCCGCCTAAAAACAGCTCCACCGGTCACCCCCCGTTGCAGGCCTGGTCGGCCAGTTCGACGATGTGGTCAAGATCGAACGGTTTGGCCACAAAATGGTCGGCGCCGGACTTAAGGGCCGACTCTTTGGCGTCAGCCATAGCCGATATGATGATAATGGTCGGTTTGTCGGGGAACTTGGACCTGATCTTTTTGGCCAGTTTGCGGCCGTCTTCTCCGGCCAGCATGATGTCCAGCAACACCACGTTCGGCTGATACCCGTTAATCGATTCAACCGGCTTACCGTTGGGCGATGCCTCCACTTCGTAGCCCTCATCTTCGAAGGTCATTTGGAGCGCCTGCAGAATAGTGATGTCGTCGTCAATGACGAGTATGCGTTTCTTCAAACTTCTCCTCACTGCTTAGTGGCAACGTAATATAAAAAGTCGAGCCTCTACCCTCCTCGCTCTCGACCCCTATCTTACCACGGTGCAGTTTAATTATCTCGGCGGTGATGTACAGACCGATGCCCAGGCCCGAAAATATCTTACCGTCTTGTTTGTAAACGCGGTGATAGCGGTCGAAAACCTTGCCCAGCTGCTGCTTGGAAATGCCGATGCCGCGGTCAACCACCCGCACGGTGACCGCTTCGGCGGCCGGCTCCACCTCTACCAGTACCGGGCCGCCTTGGGGAGAGTACTTAACGGCGTTAGAGATCAGATTCGTGATTGCCTGCCCCAGCCTGACCTTATCGGCGTAGATCGGCTGCGGCAACCTCCCCTGCACCGTAATTTGGTGGCCGGGCGAGACGATGGCGGCTTGGCTGACTGCGTTCCCGATCACCTCATTTAAGTCGGCCTCTTCCAGGTTCAAGCTCATCTTACCGGTCTCCACCCGCGACAGGTCCAGCAGCGCGTTGATCAGCACGTTCAGGCGGTCGAGCTGGCCGGTGACCTTACCGAGGCTGGCGGCGGCCTCGGTATCCCCCAGTCGGCGCAAGCGGCGCTGTAGTGACTGGGCGTAAAGTTTGACGCTGGTGACCGGCGTCTTGAGCTCGTGGCTGGCCATGCGGATAAAGTCGTCTTTTTGCCGCTCCAGCTGCTTACGCTCGGTAATGTCGCGCAGGTACCCGGTAAACAGCGGCTGGCCGGCGATCCGGATGGGCGTAATGGCCAGCTCCACGTCGAAGGTGCTGCCGTCTGAGCGCATGGCGGTAACTTCGATCCGCCGCCCCAGCACCGGCCCCTCCCCGGTTTCCAGGTAGCGTGCCAGTCCCTGGCGGTGCTTATCGCGGTACCGCTCGGGAATGATTAACACGGCCATCTCCTGGCCGACAACCTGATCACGGGTGTAGCCAAACATCTGCTCAGCCGCCGGATTAAACTCCACCACCCGGCCGGTATGATCCATCACGATAATGCTGTCTAGAGCGGAGCGCAAGATCGCCTCGGTCCTTTGCGCGCTGTCTTTAGCCTCACCTACCGCCGTGTCCGCCCTCACCCGGGCGGCGTTACGCGCCCAAACCAGCACACTGGTGACGAGCGACACCACCACAAACCCCAGCAAACCGACCCAGTCGGCCGCTTTAGTTTTGGCCAGCGACAACGAGTACAGCGGCGGGGTGAAGTAGTAGAGCTGTAAAACGGCAAACGCTACGATGGTTAGTAAACTGGCTTTGATGTTGCCCAGCCAGCTGGTGACAAATACGACGAGCAAAAACAACAAGTAGGGGCTGGGGTTGAGTAGTTCGCGCAAAGACAACCGGGCAACCAGGGCCAGGCAAACCAAAACGACGGCGACGGCGTACCCATACCACCAAAACCGGCGGGAGTGGTGGATGACTTTTGCTTCTAGTTGGCGTAAATAATTTAACAAGCGGGTTTGATCTGCCTCCAGTGCGAATGGTGTTCAGTATAGTGGCTGGCCCTTGCCATTCAAAGCATGAGTACCTAAGCTTGCAAGTATGGCAGAAACGACGGTCAGACTGGAACGGGACGCGCGTCTAAGCGATTACTGCACGTTGCGGATCGGCGACCGGGCGGACTGTTTGGCTCACGTGACCTCAACCGACCAGCTGGTAGAGGCGCACCGCTGGGCAAAACAGCAGGGGTTGCCGATCCTGGTGCTGGGCGGCGGCTCGAACGTCATTTTTAGCGACCACCCGTTTAAAGGGTTGGTGCTAAGGATGGAGATCCCCGGCTTTGAGGTTACCCGGCAAGACCGGCACCACGTCTGGATCAGAGTCGGGGCCGGCGAGAACTGGGACCGGACGGTCGAGCGGTCGGTCGGGATGGGTTTATCGGGGATCGAGGCTTTGTCACTGATTCCGGGCACGGCCGGCGCCACGCCGGTGCAAAACGTCGGAGCTTACGGCCAGGAGATTAAAGACGTACTGGAAACGGTCGAGGCCTACGACACCCGCCAGGATAAGCTGGTAGAGCTAACCAACGCGGACTGCCGGTTCGCCTACCGCGACAGTATGTTCAAATCCTCCCGCCGCGGCCGTTACGTAATTTGTGCTATCACCCTAAAGCTCTCAACCGCCCCGCCGGCCCCGCCCACCTACGCCTCGCTGACGCAGTACCTGCAGCAGCAAGGGATCTCTAAGCCCACTTTGGAGCAGATCCGTCAGGCGGTGATAGCGGTGCGCCTGCGCAAGCTGCCCGACCCGCAAAAGTTCCCCAACGTCGGCTCGTTCTTCAAAAATCCTATCATCACCCGCCAGCAGCTCACAGAGCTGCAGCCCAAGTTCCCCGACATCGTCTATAACGAGCTGGCCGACGGACGGATTAAACTAGCGGCTGGCTGGCTGATGGAGCAAAGCGGCTTGAAAGGCTGGAAGCACAAAAACCTGGGTACGTACGAGCTGAACGCACTGGTGGTGGTCAACTACGGCCACAGCACTTACCGCGATCTGTTGGAGTTAAAGCACCTGGTTACTAAAAAGGTTAAAGACAAGTTCGGCATCGAGCTGGTGCAGGAACCACAGGTGCTGTTCGAATAGGATAGCGCGCTACCGCTATCCGGTTTACTCCCCCGTTAGTTTTTGGCAGCCCTCAGAGTTTACGGGCTCCTTCACCCCAACCCTCTTTCGCGGCGGCCCTTACCGTCTATTCTTCGGGTCTCTCTTCAATCCGCTCTTTCGTCACTTTTGCTCCGGCAAAAGTAACCAAAACCGGCCGAGTAGGTCGCTAACTCCAGGCCATCCAGCCCGCAAAAGGCCGGGCCTGCGGAACTCACTCGCCTTGCGGCTCACTCAAACAGTCCTCGGCCTGTTTCGGCCTTTTCCGGTCTGGCTGTTTGGGGTTAGCTCCGATACTCGGGGTTGGCGAAGGGATTCGGGGATTGGTAGATCAGGATAAAAACATTGTCCTAAAATCCCTAGTCCCCATCAATCTTGGTCTGAACACCCCCGAGCTTTGGCAAAACCGGCAGTGAAGAGCGCCAGTAGCTTTATCTATGTATTGAATTACCGCCCGAGGACTGTTTGAGGACGACCACAGGGAGGACGAGTTCCGCAGGGCCTCAAGCTAATGGCGTGATGAGCAGACCGTGTTTTGACACCAGCTCGGCAGTTTTGGCTACCTTTTGCTGACAAAAGGTAGAAGAGAGGGGTTTAGAGGGAGATTAGGAGGGATAGAGGTAGGACCCGCTGCGAAGAGAGTTGGAGGCGAAACGGCCGAAGGCTGACGAAGTAACGATGACCCCAAGTTCATCCTAGCTCACCCATCACGCGAATGAAAAACTCCTTATCTTTCTGATGAGTCAGCAAGTTCACCACCGCTGCTTTGTCAACCCATTTAGCTACTGGATGACGGGGGTCAACCGGGTTCAGCGCCTGTTCGTCCGTCTCGAACAAAAACAGGGTGATTGTCTTTAGCTCGGTGGTATCGTCAGGCTGGTTTAAGCCTATCCGGTGGCGTTCATACGAACCCAGCTCCTTAATCAAGCGAATTTCG
>JAHWKN010000025.1 GCA_019347875.1 Candidatus Parcubacteria bacterium | reverse complement strand
CGGCCGACCGGCCAGCTGCCGGTCCCATCGGCACCGCTCCGGCCAGAGCCGTGGCCGTGACCATCACCGACCAAGGCTTCGTACCGGCCACCGTCCAGGTGCCGGCCGGTAGCCGTGTCACCTGGACCAACAGCGATGCCGCCGCTCACCAGGTAGCCGCCGATCCGCACCCCACACACGACAGCCTGCCGGGGTTGCAAAGCATCGCCCTGGGCAAGGGCGGCAGCTTTAGCCACACCTTTGACGCCCCCGGCACCTACACCTACCACGACCACCAGAACCCGCTGAAGTTCAGGGGTACGGTGGTGGTTGAGTAGGATGGCCACACCACTAAAGAGCTTGCGGGCAAAACTACGTAGCCTTACTGGCAAGCAGGCCAACTCTTCGTCTTCTGCCGGTACCCACACAGGGGTTACCCCGCTTAAGTTTGGTAGCAGGTTCAGTAAGCTGACCGCGCTGTTTTTGATCGTTGCTGTCGTCGCTGCCGCTAGCTACCTGTTGACCAGATCCCGGGCCGCCTTGGTGGCTCCCACCGAACCGCCCGCCCGGATCTGCGGTAACGCCTCCATCCTAGACGGCCCCGCCACCGCCCCGGCCGGTGCGGTGGTCGTACCGGCCGGAGACAACAGTACCTTCTTCCAGAACGAATCCTTTAAAGGCGACAACGCCGCCGGAACCGTTTACTGGTTCGAGCCGGGCACGCACACTTTAGGCACCAGCATTTACGGTCAGGTCATCGCAATCAAAGACGCGACCTATATAGGCGCGCCGGGCGCTATACTGGACGGCCAGGGAATAAACCATTTCGCTTTTACCCAGAAAGCAACTGGCGTCATCATTAAACACCTAACCATCCAGAACTTTGTCAGCCCCATGGACCAGGGGGTGGTTAACCATGATGCGGCCACCGGTTGGACCATAGAGTACAACACCATCCATAACAACAAGGCTGCCGGCGTCTTCATGGGCGACAACAACATCGTCCGCTACAACTGCCTGAAGGATAACGGCCAGTACGGTTACCAAGGCTACGGCGACACGATTTTGCTGGACCATAACGAGATCGTCGGCAACAATACGGACGACTGGGAATCCAAGATCGGCGGTTGCGGCTGCACCGGCGCCGGCAAGTTCTGGGCCGCCAGTCACGCCACGATCACCAATAACTGGGTCCACGACAACAAGAGCGTCGGCATCTGGGCCGATAACAACAACTTCGACTTCTTGATTGAGGGAAACTACATTAATGACAACGACAGCCACGGCATCATGTACGAGACCAGCTACAACGCCGTCATCCGCCATAACACGCTGAAGAATAACACCCTAAAACAGGGGCGGGCCAACGCCAACAGCAGCTTTCCCCAAGCCGCTATCTACGTCTCTGAATCGGGGGGCGATGCCCGGGTCAGCTCCCGGGTGACCGGTACCAGTAATCTCGAGATCTACGGCAACGTTTTGGAAAACAACTGGGCCGGTATCGCGCTGTGGGAAAACGCCGACCGCTACTGCGGCTCGCCCAATGAGACCAGTACCAACACCTGTACCTTGGGCAATCCGGCGCCGACCATTGCCGAGTGTGCCTCCGGACATTTCTTTGACGGCGCGACTACCGCCGGCAGCACCACTTTTACTTCCAATAAAGCCGGCTTTTACGGTCCGTATGACATCGGCAAGGCCGTTAATAGCGCCAACCTGCCGGCCGGCACGACCATCACCGGTTTGACTTCTTATACGCAGGCGACGTTGTCGCAGGCTGCCACGGCGTCGGGTACCAATCTGGAGTTTACCATCGAGGGCCGTTCACCCACCAATGCCATTGAGCGAGACCCGCTGTATTGGCATTGCCGGCACCGCACCCAGAACGTCAAGGTCCATAACAACACCTTCAAGCACGATCCGGCCGCCATCGGCTGCACCAATACTTTTTGCGGCCGCAACGCCATCTTTTCCCAGCCCGGCAGCTCACCGGCCTGGTCGCCGTACAAGGGTGATGTTATCCAGCAGGCTATCACCTACAATCAGGGCAATGTGTTCTCCAATAACTCCTACATCGGCCCGTGGCGCTTCCTGGCCTACGACATGGGCAATGAACTGTACTTCACGTCCTGGCAGAGTGCTCCCTTTAACCAGGACATCGGCAGTACCTTTGACTCACCACCGGCTAACTATCTTGACAGCGATACGGCCACCATTGAGGGCAGCAAAGGCCTTTGGCAGCCCTGGTACTCGACCAGCGTCAGCCGCTCGACTGAGACGTCTCACGGCGGAGCCGCCAGCCTGCGTATCGACATTACCAATCCTAATGGCTGGGGAGTACAGACCACCGCCGCCGGGGGCTTGGCGGCCGGCCCGGGACCCAAGACTCTCAGCTTCTGGTCCAGACTTGGTTCCGGTACCAGTCTGGGCGCCAGCTTTCGGGTCAGATGGCTCGATTCTACAGGCGCCGTGTTACAGACCGATATTGTCAGGACCTATCCGTTGACGACCACATGGCAGCAAGCCACGGCCGATATTGTCGCGCCGGCCGGTACCGCCAAGTTCCTGCCGGAGCTGTATGAGGCCCTTCCCGCGTCGGGGACTACCGGCAACTACCTGTTTGTTGACGACATGGTACTGATAGATCAGGGCGGTTCGACAGCGCCGCCCCCACCGCCTCCGTCCGATGCGACCGCCCCGACGGCCAGCATTACCGCGCCGGCCGGCGGATCCACCGTATCAGGAAACACTTCCGTCACCGCCACCGCCAGCGATAACGTCGGCGTCACCAAAGTCGAGCTTTATATTGACGGCAAGTTAACGGCCGCCGACATCGCCGCTCCGTACAGTTTTAGCTGGAACACGGCCGGCTTTACGAACGGCAGCCATACCTTAGCGGCCAAAGCTTATGATGCGGCCGGCAACGTCGGTTCTTCGCCCGCCGTAACGGTGACGGTTAACAATCTGCCGCCGCCAGGACCAAAGCCGGGTGATGTGAACGGCGACGGCAAGTTAGACATTTTTGATCTGCGCATAATCGGCCAAAACTGGCAGTTAAGCGGCCGCACGAGGGGTCAGGGTGACTTGAACGGTGATGGAGTCGTCAATATTTTTGACCTGCGCGTAATCGGCCAGAACTGGGGGACTTAAAATGAGCAAACAGCCTACATTTAAACTGTTAAGTCTAAGCCTGGCGGGCTTCTTAATGAGCGCCTTGGCGCTTGGCGGCCTCACCGGCGCTGCCGGTACGGCCAGCTTGACGCTAAGCCCATCATCAGGCACCCATAACATCAACGCTCAATTTGCCGTCACCGTTTACGAGAACAGCGGATCAGAGGCGGTAGATTCGGCCAGTGCCGACATGCGATACGACGTCTCAAAACTTCAGTACGTCAGCCATAGCTTCTCAGGCGGCGCGTTTGACCTTTGCGTCGCGTCGGTTCCGTCAGGGGCGGTTAATATCGGCTGTACCCGTTCCAGCGGCACCGTAACGGGCAATCAAAAAGTCGCCACCGTGACGTTCAAAGCCCTGGTTGGCTCCGGCACGACAGCGGTAGCGTTCGCCCCGGGCTCAGCGATTGTTCGCAACTCCGATGGCGCTAACATCTGGAACGCTAACTCTGCCGGCGGTACGTACACGCTGGCTACGCCGGCGCCCGCGCCAAGCCCGTCGCCAGCACCGCCTCCCAGCCCGCCGGGGTCTTCCCGGACGCCTAATCCGGCAACCTCCTCGGTATCAAACGGTTATATACCCTCGCCTGCGGAGCAACACGCTAATCCTAGCGCTCCGGTACCGGCCGTTACGGGCGGCGGTATGAGCACCCACTTTCTGGTAGCTGTCAAAATTGTCGACCAAGATAGAAGGCCGCTTGGTAATGCCAGGGTGACTTTAGGTGGGCAAACCGTTACTAGCGACGAGACCGGTATTGCCAGTTTTACCAATGTGGCGCCGGGGGAATATGAGGTCAAGGCCGAATCGGCGGCCGGCAGGGGCAGCTCACGCATAACTGTGTCAGGTGACAGGCCATCGGCAGAGGTGCAGGAGTTTGAAGTGAAACTGGCGGGTAGCAAAACCGTAGCGCCTACCATGCTGCTGCCTATCATGGTTCTACTAGTAGTAGCTGGAGCGGCGGTTATGGTGCTGTTGCGCCGCCGGCTAATGAGGGGAGACCAGGGGTATACGGCGCAGCCTGAGGTGGGCGGCTCAGATGTAAGCTATCCAGCTAATGCCGGTGACATCATAATGCCATCGGTTCAAACGCCCGAAGAGCCTACCCAGCCAGATGAAAAAAGATAGTTACTGAGATAGGGCCGTCACCCATAAGCAGCCTTACACGGCCTTAATATTGCTGCGTATAGGCAAGCTGTGCTGACAGGCTGAACTAAATTGGTACTCGGCTATGCGAAAGGGTGTTGACTGCATAAGAATTTTGTGCTAATATCTATATCACCTTATCGCTTATGGTCTTTTTGCCAACAATCGCTAGCATTAAAGCAAGCTTTTTGGCGAATTACCTAAAGCGCTTGAGTCGCCGTAAATGGCACAATATAACCAATAAATAAGGAGTTAATCATGGCAGGTACCAAGAAGGGGGGTCAAAAGGCCGCCCAAACCAACAAGCAGCGCTACGGCATCAACTTTTACGAGACCATCGGCGCGGCCGGCGGCCGCAAGAGCGTCGGCGGCGGGTTTGCCAAGAACCGTGAGCTGGCCAAGATCGCCGGTCAAAAGGGAGGCCGCGCCAGCCGCCGCCGCCCTCGTCCCGAGGCCGAGAGTGATATGGCTGAAGCAGCCTAAAGCTAAAGTAGTTTAGACTAAAAAAGACCCGTCGGGGTCTTTTTTAGTTTTGATGCATGTGCAGCAGATGCTCAAACCGGCTGGTGACGACGCGGGTCACGCGGCGGTCTTTGCGCTCGTTAACCTTCCACTTGGAGCCGCAGGCAAAGCAGCCAAAGTTGCAGCGGTCTTTTTGCAAACTAAAGTTGGTGCAGTCGGGGCAGGTGGCGCGCTTGCTGAGCCAGTTGTCGTAGCTGGCGATGGTGCGGGCGATGTGGGCTTCGTCGATGGCGACGCCGTAACGGGGGGCTAGCCGGCGGGCGGCGTCCCAGGCCTCCATCTCCATGCGCAAAAGCTCCATGTCGTACTTGTAGATGCGGTGTTGCAGTAACCCGTGTCCGATCTCGTGCAGCAGCCCCATTTTGCCGTTGTCGGTGTGCAGGCGCCTGGAGTTGTAGTAAATGGTTTGGATGTTGGGCGACCACATGTTGAAGCGCCCGGGCTTAAAGCGAAACTGCGGAAAGTCCTTAATGAAGTCCAACGTCGCCCTCCTTAGCCGCAGCCACCCGGCTGACTAGTGCGGTGGTGGCCGTATTGGTTACCAGTATAGCACTAATTGGGAGCTTTTATTGGCCGACTTTTCCACTTAAACGCGCCGGCCGAAGCTAAACCTGGTGGGCTGCTGGGGCCAGGATAAAGCAGCCGTAGACGGCGGCGAGCTCGGTGTAGTGGGCCTGGACGACCCGGGGCAGCGGGTAGACGGACGTAGGCAAGTTCATCGAACGGCTGTGCGTTGGGCCAGGACAAAGCAGCCAAGCAAAGCGGCTTTTTCACTATAACGGGCTTGGACGACGGGCGGGGCGGGGAACATGGTGCAGTAGCGCTTGAGGTGTTTTTTTAGCGCTGGACCGAAACGATCGAAGTGGGTGCTGACTCCGCCCCCCAGGACGATAATCTCCGGTGAGATCAGGTGCACCATTGAGCTCAAACCTTGAGCCAGAAGGTCGGCGTATTCATCCCAGGCCTGGGGATCGGTCAGCTCCCACCCGGGAGCACCGAAGCGAGCCTGAAGGGCCGGGCCCGAAACCATGGCGTGCATGTGACCGCGCCCGCCGCATTCGCATGAGGGCCCCTTGGGATCAATGATCAAATGCCCGCCCTCGGTTCCGTTCCGGCCGCGATAGATTTGTCCGTCGATAATGATTCCGCTGCCGACGCCAGTGCTGAGCGTTAGATAGAGGGCATTCCGAACTCCTTGAGCGGCTCCCAATACCGTTTCGGCCAAAGCGGCACTATCAGCATCATTCACTAGGTTTACCGGCACGGCAAAAGCCTTTGTTAGCGTGGCGACAAAGGGAACGCGGCGCCAGGGCAGCTGCGGTGACTTAATTAACTCGCCCCGCTCGGAGTCGATTGGCCCGGGGGCGGTGACGGCGATAGCGGCAATGGTCTGCCTGCCAGCTATTTCCCGGATTAAGTTACAGATGGCTTGAAGGGCCTCTTGGCTGTCTCTGGGGGTGGGAAGCTTCCGGCTGTCTTGCAACACCAGCTTCTCGGAGGCACTGCCGACTAAAATTTTACTACCGCCGATATCAACGCCGATATACATAAGAACAGTGTATCCTGTTAATCCCCAATCGCCAATCGCGCTCAGTTTTCTGGTGACGAGAAACATGTCTCTGAAGCCACTTAAGCTTGCCAGATTGACAATCGAGAGGTATAAGGGAGGCAGTGGCGGCACAACAGATTAACTAAGCAGGGGAAGTCATGAAGATGCAGGGACGAATCAGCAAAGACGTCTTAAAGACCGCCGGCGCCATCTTGCTGATTGGCGTAATTGTGGTTGCAACGTTTTTATACGGTAACGCTCAGCGCCAGGAGCAGGCGCGACGCGACCAGGTGGCCAAGCAGCAGCAGGAGCAGCGCGAAACCGCCGACAAGCCGGCCGAGCAGCCCCAGCCGGCCGCACCACAGCAGCCGGCGGCTAACCAACCGGCTCAGCCGGGCACCGGTGCGGTGGGAGGCGGCAGTTTGCCTGAAACCACCCCCAAGACCGGTGGCGAGCTGGCCTATCTGCTGCCGGCCGTGGCCGTGGTGGGAATGTACCGCTTCAACCGGACCAGCCGTCAGCGTCTGCGCCGGGCAGCCTGCCAGAGCCGGTAGAGCAAGCGCCCAGGCTCTTTAATGCCCGCTGGGCTAGATTTGGCCGGTGGGTACGGTTTGGCCGGGCTGTTTACGAACGCCGCGGCGAGCGGTACAATAAGCTTAATCACTCACCAGTAAGAGTGACACCTATTCTTTTCTTTGCCTTTATAGGCGAAGAATCAATCTTTTTTGAAGGAGAGTTCTACGGTCTCTAACCGCTCAGCGGTTAGGCATTTAGACATTTTATGGCTATGCCAAGTAAAACCAGCGAAGACAGCTTAACCATGGAGCAGCTGCTGCAAGAAGCCGGCTCCGCTGCTGTGGGCTTGAGCGCCGGCGACGTGGTCGAGGGTGCGGTGATAGCGGCCGATAAGCATGAGATCTGGCTTGATTTGGGGCCGCGGGGTACCGGACTGGTGATTGGCCGCGAGATTGAGCAGTCCGACGACATCAAGCCGGGCGACACCATTAGCGCTAGCGTCTTAGAGCCGGAGTCCGACGAGGGACACGCCATTTTGAGCCTGAAAAAGGTGGCTAAAGAGAAGGGCTGGGAGTCGCTGGAGGCGCGGCTAGCCAGCAGTGAGGTGTTTAGCGTCTCGGCTTTTGATGCCAACAAGGGCGGCTTGCTGGTTGAGGCCGACGGTATCCGCGGGTTCCTGCCGGTTTCGCAGCTGTCGGCCGAAAACTACCCCCGGGTTTCCGGGGCCGATAAGGACGAGATTTTGCACCGTTTAACCCGGCTGATCGGCAAGCCTCTGCGGGTACGGGTGCTGGATCTAAGCCGACGTGAAAACAAGCTGATCTTCTCGGAAAAAGCCGCCCGCCGGGAAGACACCGAGGGCAAGGTAGCCAAGATGAAGGTGGGCGACAAGGTCACCGGGGTGGTCACCGGGGTGGTTGATTTTGGTATTTTCGTCAACGTCGATGGCGTTGAGGGGCTGGTTCACATATCGGAAATCGCCTGGGACCGGGTAGACAACCCCGCCAAATACGTTAAGGTCGGGGAGTCGGTCGAGGCCAAAATCATCTCGATCGACCGCGATAAGCTGTCACTGAGCATGAAGCAGCTGCAGCCCGACCCCTGGCTGGAGGAGGTGGCGGCCCTGAAGGTGGGCGACAGCGTCGAGGGCAAGATCACCCGCATTACTCCGTTCGGCGCGTTTGTCCAGGTGACGCCGGTGATTGAGGCGCTGGTACACATATCGGAGCTTAGCCGTGAGCACGTGGAAGATCCCGGAAAGCTGGTTAAGCTAGGTGAGACCAAGCAGTTCAGGGTGATCGCGATCGACACCGGCGCCCATAAGCTGTCACTTAGCCTGAAAGAAGCTAAACCGAAAGCGGACAAACCCTCCGCCGCCGCTGAGTCTGTCCCGGCAGACAAGCCGGCCACCGCCGGTAAAACCGGCCAGGCACCCAAAACCGCCGACAAGGAGCCTTCATAGCCAAGACCTTCGCCCATACTCCCCGGCGCCGCTGCCGGGTCTGTCGTCAGCAAAAGCCCAAGGCGGAGCTGATGCGTTGGACGCTGACCCGCGGCCTGCCCGCTGCCGATCCGGCCCAAACCGCCCCCGGCCGCGGCCTCTACAGCTGCAGCCCCAAATGCGCCGAGGTGCTGCCGGCGGCCGTAAAAAAGCGGGGACGCTAGCCGGCAGCAGCTGTCGTCCGGCGGGGTGCGCCGCCGGCTAAAAAACTAAGTGTAGTAAAATGGTAGTATCGTATGAACGAATCAACCGCCGCTAAAACCAGTCAAGCCACGGTCAGCGTCCCCGAAACCATCGGGGTGGGTGAGTTCGCCGAAAAACTGGGCCTGCCGGTTACCAAGGTGATCGGCGAGCTGATGAAAAACGGCGTCATGGCGACCATTAATGAGCAGATCGATTTTGATACCGCCCTCATCATCGGGTCTGACCTGGGGTTTGAAATCACGCCAGAAGCGGTCAAGGAGACGGCTGCGGCCGTACCAAAACGCCCGGCTTTGGCCGCCGGCGAAGGGGTGCCGCGGCCGCCGGTCGTGGCGGTGATGGGACACGTCGATCACGGCAAAACCTCGCTGCTGGACGCCATTCGCTCGACCAGCGTGGCCAGCGGGGAGGCCGGCGGCATCACCCAGCACATCGGCGCCTACCAGGTTAAGCGCGGGGACCGCTGGATCACCTTTCTTGATACGCCCGGCCACGAGGCGTTTTCGGCCATCCGGGCTCATGGCGCCAAGATGACCGATGTGGCCATTATCGTGGTGGCGGCCGACGACGGCGTTAAGCCACAAACCAAAGAGGCGATTACCCACGCACAAGCGGCCGGTGTGCAGCTGGTCATCGCCATCAACAAAGTTGATAAACCCGGTGCCGACCCCAACCGCGTCAAACAGCAGCTGTCGGAGCTGGGGCTGGTGGCGGAGGAGTGGGGCGGCAACACCGTGATGGCGGAGATTTCGGCTAAGAACGGTACCGGTATCGACAAGCTGCTTGACGTGGTGCTGCTGGTGGCCGATCTGGAAGAGCGGCGGGCGCTCTTGAACGGTCCGGTTGAGGGGATGGTGGTTGAATCCCACCTTGATGTCGGCCGGGGTCCGGTAGCCACCATTCTAGTGCAAAGCGGCAGCTTGCGGCCCGGCGATTTTATCGTCTCGGGGGCCACCTACGCCAAGGTGCGTAATCTTGATGACTTTCGCGGCAAACGTCTGAAGCAAGCCACTCCCGGTATGCCGGCGGTGGTCTCGGGCTTTAAGGCGGTGCCGTCGTTTGGCAACCTGTTTTCTTCCGTCAAAAGCGAAAAAGAGGCCAAGGACGCGGCGGTCGGTAACCGGCGCAGCGAACAGGTTAAGAGTCTGGTCCAAGTCAAGAAAATCGGTGCCAGCGAGCTGGCACGGGCCATTACCGCCGGGCGGGTCAGTGAGCTGGGGGTGGTGGTGAAGGCCGACGTCCAGGGATCGCTGGAGTCGCTGCTGGGCGGGCTGGCCGAGCTGCGCAGCGACGAGGTGGGCGTGAAGGTGGTGAGCTCGGCCGTCGGGGACATAACCGAGTCGGATGTGTTGTCCGCTAAAACCGCCGGGGCGATCCTGGTTGGGTTTAACGTGGGCGTCAGCTCGGCGGTGCGGCAGCTGGCCAACCGGCAGCAGGTTGAGGTGCGGCTGTACAAAGTGATTTACGAACTGCTCGACGATGTGCGCGACATGCTCAGCCGGATGCTCAAGCCGGAGGTGATTGAAACGGTGGTGGCAACGCTAGAGGTACTGGGCGTGTTTAAGGTGACCAAGACGGAGGTGATTTGCGGCGGACGGGTAACCAGCGGCAAGGTGGAGCCAAAGACCAGCCTGCGGATTAAGCGCGGCGGCGAGGTGGTCGGCAGCGGCACTCTGTCGAACTTACAAAAGGAGAAGCAGGCGGCTAAGGAGGTGTTCGAGGGCGAGCAGTGCGGCATGAGTGTGGCGACATCTACGCCGATTGAGATCGGTGACACCTTGGAGTTTTATACCACCGAAACTAGGGCCCGGACGCTGTAGCCGGAGGCCTGTTAGCCCTTGGTACAATAACTATGAGTCAACGCGTTTTAAAGGTTGAAAGTTTGATCCAGCAGACCGTCGCCACCCGGCTGCCGCAGCTGCTAGGTTCAGCACGCACCAGCGTGACTGTCACAGGCGTCGATGCGTCATCTGATCTGCGTCAGGCCACGGTCTGGTTCGGGATTGCGGCCGCAGATCCCGAGCCGGTGTTTGAGGAGGTACAGCAGCTGCGGCCCGAGCTGCAGCGTCAGGTGGCCAAGGTTATGACCACTAAGTTTGTACCCAGGCTGGCGCTTAAGCTTGATACCGGCGGCGCTTACGCCCAATCTATTGAGCGCTTGCTGCGGGATACGTAACGGGCGTCTGACGCGCCGAAGTGCGTTCACTGCAAACATTCTTGTTACTTTTTGCACCGACAAAAGCTCTCCCATTACCTCCCATCCCTCTTCGCAGGGGGTCCTACCTCTATCCCTCCTAACCTCCCCGTAATCCGCTCTTTCGTCACTTTTGTCCCGCCAAAAGTAACCAAAAGCGGCCGAGTAGGTCGCTAACTTCAAGCCATCCAGCCCGCAAAAGGCCGGCCCTGCGGAACTCGCTCGCCTGGCGGCTCACTCAAACAGTCCTCGGCCTTAATCGGCCTTTTCCGGTCTGACTGTTTGGGGTTCGCTCCAATACTCGGGGATGGTAAGGGCAAAGGCTTGGTTCTCTTTGCTGCCTTAATCCCTAGCCCCCATCAATCTCTCAGTCTGAAAATCCCCGAGCTTTGGCAAAACCGGCAGTGAAGAACGACAGTAGCTTTTATCT
>JAHWKN010000024.1 GCA_019347875.1 Candidatus Parcubacteria bacterium | reverse complement strand
GAGCCGCCTGCGCGCGCTTTACGCCCAATAATTCCGGACAACGCTTGCCACCTACGTATTACCGCGGCTGCTGGCACGTAGTTAGCCGTGGCTTTCTGGTGTGGTACCGTCATGGCAATGCCTTATTCAAACATCACTTGTTCTTCCCACACAACAGAGCTTTACGACCCGAAGGCCTTCCTCACTCACGCGGCGTTGCTCCGTCAGACTTTCGTCCATTGCGGAAGATTCCCTACTGCTGCCTCCCGTAGGAGTCTGGGCCGTGTCTCAGTCCCAGTGTGGCTGGTCATCCTCTCGAACCAGCTACTGATCGTCGCCTTGGTAGTCCATTACACTACCAACTAGCTAATCAGACGCAGGCCCCTCCCAAAGCGGTCTTGCGACCTTTATCCCGGTCAACCGGGAACTATGCGGTATTAGCCACCCTTTCGGGCAGTTATTCCCCGCTTCGGGGCAGGTACCAACGTGTTACTCACCCGTCCGCCACTAACCAACCTGAGATTCGGGATTCGAAGATCGTATATCGGTTTCCCGAACTACGAACTACGAGTCCCGAGATTCGAATAGTTGGTTCGTTCGACTTGCATGTATTAGGCACGCCGCCAGCGTTCATCCTGAGCCAGGATCAAACTCTCCAAAAAAGCCAATCAGGCTGCCAGCGCTGCCAGTCTTTCAAGCTAAGCTTGAGCGACCGTGTACGACGCTATAGTCCCGATGGGCTGAAGTGTCTGAAACTAGTTAGTCTCAAAAAAATTGTTTAGACTGTTGAGCCCCGAAAGGCTCCGCAGTTTTGTTTTGGTTACACTGCACTACTTAAGCTTTCAAACTACTCTTGTCGGAGCGCAAAAAACAACCTTCCAAATCACTGTAAGCGACTCGGTTAGCTATCTGCGCCCTTTTCAAGTCTGCTCTAAATTTAGCACCCCGAGAGCATGTCGTCAACCCGTAACGGCCGCCCTGACCGCTAACTACAAGTTGTAGTACTTCCGCCGCAAATAGTCGTTGTACTGCTGGCGCTGCATCTGGCGCAGGCGGTAAAAGAAGACGCCGCCCACCAGCAACACCAACGGTACCAGTATCGACAGCACCAGCCCCAGATGGTTTTTCTTGGCCGCACCAAGCACCGCCAGATTAGTCGGCCTGTCTAGACTGAGGCCATAGGTTTTAGTCTTTTTATTGAACTCGCCACCCGCCGGCGACCAGCTTGAGCTGTCGGCATCGTACTGGTAGACCTGAAACCGCTCGAACTTCCCCAGCTGATTTTTAGACAGGTTAACCGTTACGGTCACCGGTATATCGAATCTGTCTACCGGATCACCGTTAGAGAGCTTACAGACTATTGAGTATGGTCCGGTCACCAGTTCTAAGTCAGGGGCGTTAATTTGCTGCTTGTTTTGCTCATCGGCCACCACCGAACAGGAAGCGTCTTTAGAAACCGCGCCTTGAGGTATGTCTACGCTGATGTAGCCGTCCTCAGACTGAATCACGTTACCGGACTGGTCCGATACGTTGGCCGTAAAGCTGCCGGTTGAAACCTCGGCGGTGGCGTCAGGGGAAACGTTGCCGGCGTTATCGACCGCCTTTAAACGGTAAAAGTAGCGCACGTTAAAATCGGTTGTTTTATCGGTGTAGCTTAGGTCTGTGATCTCTTCATCCAGCACCTCCCACTTAGCCTGGTCAAGCGAACGCTCGAGTACGTACTTCCTGATGCCGCTGGACTCATCGGTAGCCGCTTCCCAGCTAAGTGTCACCACCGATCCATCGGATTCCAGTTTGGCCGTCAAGTTGCCGGGAGCGGACGGCGGCTGGGTGTCCGGAACCGGCTCAGAACTGGGTGACGAGTTGGGATCACCAGGTCTTATGACCGGAGCGGTGCCGGTTGGCGGCCTCGGCGGCGACGGGCTCGGTGACGGCGGGGGTGGCGGCGCTGAAGGTGGTGGTGGCGGGGGTGGCGGCGGGGGTGGCGGCGGGGGTGGCGGCGGCGACGGGTTAGCGCAAGCTACGCTGCCGGTAGTAACTTGATTGGTAGCCGCACACCACGTCAGGACCCCCCCCTGAAAGTTGCCCCGGCGGCCGTAAGGAATGCTGTACTCGTCGGAGGTTGGAAAGCCAAGTGAGCCGCACTCGTAGCGCAAGGCGATCCACTTATCCCGAATGGGACCGTTCTTAACGGAGTAGGCGCCAATATTTGAATGCCAGTAGATACTGCCTCCTTGAAAATGGTTGTAACGGCCGCCGCCGCAGGCGGTGCCCAGCTCGTCGGTGGTCGGAAAACCCAGGAACCCGCCCTCGCGGCCCAAATTAGTCCACTTGCTCCGAATAGCGCCCAGAATTACCTTCGCCCCGGTGCCAGACGACCAAAAGATTGAGCCTCTTTGAAAGTGGTTGTAGCGGCCCTTGCCGTTAGGGGTGCCCTCCTCTCCGGTAAGAGGCAACCCCAAATTACTGCATGAATGCCCCAACTCCCCCCACTTAATGTGAATGTTACCGTAAATATAGTGAGCGCCAATGTCACTGCGCCAGGTAATGACGCCCCGCTGGAAGTCGTTATAGCGCCCGTTGTTACATCTAGTGGCTAACTCATCAGAAGTGGCGCTACCTAGTATGCCGCCGGCCCCGCCAACCCTTTGCCACTCATTATAAATCGCTCCTTGAACGACGCAGCAAGCTTGGGCCTCACGGTAAACCCAGTAGACCGCCACCGCCAAGAGACTTACCAGACAGGCGGTAAGCAGCCGAAAACGGCGGGAGGTAATCAAGGCTTCGCGGCGGTGATGCGGAAAATGAAAATGATGAGACTGCTTCATTTGCCAGCATTATACCTTAAAAGAGCTTATGCTAACAATCGCAGCCGCAGAGGTTCTGACGCCATCGGTGACCGCTATTTGCGTTTCTTTTTCTTGCCAACCAGCCACTTGCGCTTGCGCTCGGTGTCGCGTTCGGCGGCCAAAGCCTCCGGCAGGGGGCGCCAGTACCGCCGCACCAGCCACACGTCCCAGACCACCAGCACCATCAGCAGTAAGATCGACCAGACGCGCGCGGCCAGGTAAGCGACTTTTTCGTACTGGGCAAAGCTGACGACTAGACCCAGCCAACCGACCACCTGGGTTTTAGTTAGTAAGCTTTTACTAAAGCCCCGTATGCTGGGCGATTTGGGGTAACGGCGCTTGAGCCAAACGCGGGATACCAGTCCGGCCAGCACCAAAACGGCAAAGACCGCCAGATACCCGATATGCTCGAAGCGGACAGGACTGGCGGCTAAGAACCGCAGCTGGGACTCAAGTTTCGACAGGTTGAACAGCAGCCCTAACGCGACGCCCAGGATAGCACCGATCGTGACTTCGAGTGGTTTGTGCCCCAGCACTTCGCGCAGCTTACGGGCGGGGGCGCTCTTGCGGTCGCCCGGCAGAGCGTCGATCAGCATGTTGATGGCAGCAGCCTGCTCGCCGCTGGCCCGGCGGACGCCAAACGAGTCGTACATGACGATGGCCGCCAGCAGTGCGGTCAGCCCGAAGTAGCGGCTCTGGGGCCCGTCCAAGAGCAAGGCGGTGGTCGCCAGCGACGAAACCACAGCGGAGTGTACGCTGGGCATCCCGCCCGAGGCGTACAGGTATCTAAAATCAATTTTGCCCCTGGAGGCCGCTAAACTGAACTTGATCGTCTGGGCGATCAGCCAGGTTGCGAAAGGTATCAGTAAGTAAGGGTTGTAAAGCACTTGATTGGTCTCGTATATATGAGAGCCAGTATACCGCAGCTAGCGGTCTTGGACCAAGCGGAACCGGCACCGGCCTGCGACTGGTCGTAGGAAAACCGTACAGTAGCCCGCCTACCGGCTCCTCCCCTTAAGCTTGCTGTCCAGCTTGAACAGACCCGCGGCAGCCATCAAACTAACAGCCATCAGCAAAAGCAGCAGGCCGGTAGCGCGGCTCTTGGCCGCCGCGGTCTTGGCCTGATCGGCCGTCTGGCTGGCAGAAGCCACCTTGGCGTCCCCGGCGTTATCGATTAAGTCTGCCTGTATGCCGGCGCCGCTCAAGCTGCCGCCGCCGACCCCTCCTGAACTCCCTCTAACCGTAGCGCTGGCAGCGGCGTCTGAACCGGTAGCGGAACCGGTGACAACCGCAGACCCGCCTCGGGAGTCAGCGGCGGTCAAACCGGTGGCGGTCAATGGGGTCGCTTCAGGCGCGGGCGGGGTACCGGCCGGCGTGTCGCGGTTGACGCTGCCGAACCAGTCACCAAACACGTTCACGACCAGCACGCCGAACCAGTTCTTGAGATTTAAGCTGCTGTTAAACAAGTTAGCCACACTTGAGACCACCGTAGCGTCGCCGGACGTAGCGTCACCGGCCTCGGTGTTACCGCTAACGGTGGCGTCGCCGCTGATAGCGCCGGCCCGAACGTTGTTGTTGATCGAGCCGTTCACGTTGCTGTTTACATCCAAGTTGTTAGCGGTACCGGTTGAAACGGTGTTAGCGGAATCGGGGCCGGTGGTGTCGTTACTAACTACGGCGTTGCCGGTTAGGAGGGCGCCCGATGAACCGCCGAGGCCGGCCAGGTTCATGATCCCCCCGACCCAGTGGCCCATCACGTTGACCAGCACCAGGATGGCGTTGTCGCCGAACAAGCTGGTGTTGGCCAGGTTGTAAAGGTTATTGCGGGTGGCGGCGTCGCCGGTTGCCGCCTGGCCACCAACGGTGTTTTGGCTGACCGCCGCGTCGCCGCTGAGCGCCGCCGTTTCAATGTTGTTGTTAAAGCCAACGCTGTTTTGGCTGTCAACCGCAACAGCGTTGTCGGTACTGCCGGTGGCGGTGTTGGTAGAGCCGGGACCGGTATTGGCGTTGCTAAGCGTGGTGCCGCCGGCGCCCGCACAGACGCTGCAACTACCCGATCCAATCGCCGTATCAAGAAAGCCGGCCGGAAACAGTATGTCACCGTTGAGGTCGCCAAACACGTTGATCAGCCCGAAAAACGATTGGCCGGCACCGATAGAGGCGTTGATTAAGTTAAGTATGTTGACCAAAGCCAAAGCGTCACCGCTGGTGGCACCGCCGCCCACGGTGTTACCGGAAACACTAGCATCGCCGGACCGGGCCAGCAGGTTGAGATTGTTGTTGATTTCGCCGTCGGCCCGGGCGTTGACCGTCAGGCCGTTGTCGGTGGTGCTGGTGGCGGTGTTGGTGGAGTCAGGACCGGTGTTGAGGTTACCCGCCGACCCGCCGGTGGCGGTACCGCACAACCCCAGGCAGCCGCCGCCGCCCGTCGCACTGCCGGGACTGAGCATGATGTCGCCGGTGTGGCTACCGAAAATGTTTCGCGCAAAGAAGTTTAGACCGCCGTTACTCCAGCTCCAAGCGGAGTTGAGCAGGTTTAAAAGATTGGCAATGACGCTGGCCGCTCCGCTGGCGGCATCCCCGCCGACGGTGTTGCCGGAAACGCTGGCGTCACCGCTGCGGGCCTGAGAGTTGATGTTGTTGGTGACCACCGCCCGGCTAAACAGATCGAAGAAACCGGTGCCAGACGTGCTAGCGGCGGCGGTGTTGGTAGAGCCCGGACCGGTGCCGGTGTTGCCGACGGCCGGTTCCCCTAACAGTGCGGCCAAGACGCCAGACAAGCTGGGTTCGGTGCCGGCCGTGGCCGCAGCGGCAGCAGCCGGGGCAACGGCTGCCGGGCTAGCTGTCGCCGATACAGGAGCGGCCGTTGGTACCTGCTCGTATGTGCCCGTGGCGGGATTGTAGACCTGCTCGTTGGTGTCCCACAGTCCGGTCTCTGGGTTGTAGTAGTAACCGGGATCTTGTTTGGGCTGGGTCTGGCCGGTAGCCGGGTCCCAAATATACTTGTCCGACTCCCAGTTGCCGGTTTCCGGGTTTTGGGTGTATTCGACCGCATCGGCCTCAGCCGGCGCGGCTGGCGGCGGGGGCTCGGTAGAGGTAGAGGTGGCCGTAGAGCCGGTGGCGGGCTCCTGGATTGGCTGTGTCGCTCCTGAACTGGTTGGTTCGGTGGTGGCCAGCGCCGACATGGGAACGTGACCCATCACCAGCAGGCTGAGGATGGTTGATAGAACGGACCGTTTAAGTTTGCTCACGGGTGATTTCCTTTGCTTAGGTTGTCTGGTAGCTCACGACAAATGTGAGGATAAATGCGCGGGAGGGGGCGCCTGCCCCCATCCCCGAGTTCTAAACCCCGCGGTTTCGGCCGAGCCGAGTACCGGCCTTAATTAAAGGCTGACCGAGGTCGAAGTGGTGCTGCTGTTCGAGGCGTCACCGCTGGTGGCGCTGCCACCGAGGGTGTTGTCCTTAACCTTGGCGTCACCGGAGTAAGCGTCCTGGTCGACATCGTTACGAACGTCAACATCGTTGTCAACGTCTACGTCAACGCGGGTGTTGTGGCGGACATTGATCTGGTTGTTCGAGTCGGGACCGGTCAGGTGGATGCTGGCATCAACCTCGCCGTGGCCGCCGCCAAACACATTCGCCACGCAGTCACACAGCCCAGCGCCGCCGGCCACCGTCACCGTAGTGCTGGTGTGGCTGTCGTTGCTGGCTGAGCCGGTCTCGGCGTCGCCGGCGTCGGTGTTGTGCCGAACGGTGGCGTCACCGCTGACCGCCACCTGGTCGGTGTCGTTATCAACATCGACGTCGTTGCGGACATCCAGATCAACCCGCGCGTCGCTGCGCAGATCGATGCGGTTGTGTGAGTCGGGACCGGTGGTGTCGATCTCGGCCGTGTGAGCGGCCGCTACACCCAGGCCCAAACCCACGGTTGCCATGGCAATAGCGCCGTAGCGTAAGATTCGTGTTTTCATGTTAGAAAACTCCTTTCGTTTAATTATTTAATTATTTTGTCTAGTACCGGGCCCGAAGGCCCGTAGAGTTACTGCTGCGTAACGTTTAATTTCGAACTGGACGAGAAACTTTTTTCGGTACCGCCGCGGTAACGGGTGCGCGTACGCGTGTCGCTGTTAGTGGTGCGCGACTCGACCGTAATGTTGACGCTGCCGTCGTCGCTAGTGGTGACCGTCTTACTGCCGGTTGCGGTCTGGCCGCCGGCTGTAGTTTGATGGTGGCCGGAAACCGTCACCGTGGCGTCATCGGTCTTGACGGTAGCGGTACCGTTCGATGGAACGGGCACCGGCCGGCCATTAACGGTTACGTCCACCTTTGGCTGCTCTGACGCCGCTGTTTTAGAATCGGTCTTAGTCTCGACCTCGGAGGTCACTTGCGCCGGTCCTGCGTCCGGCTTGGCCAAGGCTACCGAGATAAAGACCAGACCCAGCGGAACCAGCGGCAGCAGATACTTCAATTTGCGTCTTACGTTTGTCACCTCATCACCCCCTAGACCTTGCTTTGCTGACGGTTAGCGTAGACCGCGCTGCCGGCTGCCCCCATCAGGCTGAGCAGGGCCGCCGCTGCCAGCAAGGCGGCTGAGAGGTTGTTGGTCTTTTTCACCAGCTCCGCGCCCCCGCCATTGGCATCGAGGTTGCGCAAGGCCGACACATCTACGGGCAGTGTAGCGCCCACTCCGGGCAGCTCGCCGCCGCCAACGCCGCCACCGAGGGCTAGTTCGCCGCCGCCAACGCCGCCGCCGCCTAGGGCTAAGCTACCGCCGCCGACTCCGCCGCCGCTCGGGCCGGCACCGACGTCACCGCCTCCACCAGCTCCGCCGCCGACGTCACCGCCGCCAGCACCACCGCCAGGACCGCCGCCAGGACCGCCGCCACCAGGCAAGTTACCGCCGCCGAAGCAGGCGCAGAGGTCGCCGTTATCGATCGTTACATCGGTCACCAGCGTGCTAGAGTTGGAGGCGTTTCCCGTACTCGCGTCGCCGGCCGAGGTGTTACCCTGCACGGTCGCGTCACCCGAGACGGCGGTTTGGTCGACGTCGTTGGTCACGTCAACATCATTGTCACTACGGACGTCGATATCAACGTTACTGCTTTGGTTGATCTGGTTGTTCGACCCAGGACCAGTCGTGTCAATCGAAGCGTTAGCCAAAGCCGCCGCCGGCACCAGGCTCAGCAAACCTGACATGGTTACTGAAGCTGCTAGTTTCTTGATATTCATTCCTATCACCTCCTTTCTTAAAAGCGTTGATTAAAACTGTTTGTGTTTCTGACACCAAAAAAAGATGAGCTTGCGGCTGGGCTGAGGGCCCAAGCGAAACTCACCTTTTCAGGGGTAGCAAAGGTAAAGAGGCCGGCCGCCATGTCGCTGCGGGGGGCACGACAGAAACCGCAGCGCCGCAAACGCTGGACAAACAGACTGATACCAGCAAGCCCACTCAGGACTAAGACCGCAGCCGCTAAGGCGGCCGCCGCCCGCGGCACATTCAGCGGCAAGGCCTGGAACAAAGCCAGCTGGCCAAACGCCGGCACAACGATAGCGGCTAGCGCCTGATTCAAGGCCAGCAGAGCGCCGGCCGGAACATCAGCGGGTGAAGCCGGCTCTGTCGGGTCGACCGGGGCGACCGGGACTTTAGTGCCGCTGTGCAGTACCGGAACGGGCCGGGGAGCCTGATCGGCCTGAGCTTTTTTGATCGCCTGCGACAGGCCGACCAGCCGGTCGTCGGCCGGCCGGCCGCCGCCCTCAACCCTCACCTCCGCTTGGCCGGTTGACGCCGCAGCGGCCGGCCGGGCGGCGGAGGACGCGGGGGCGGCTTGATGGCTGTCGCTCGCGGTCTGAGAACCTAAGTAAAGCTGGCCTTCTTGCCCGTTTTGACTCTGATCGTCAGCTGTTGCACCGATGACCTGAGTATCGGCCGCAGGAGCGGCGGTATCACTGGGGCCGCTGAGAGTTACGATAGCTTGGCTAGAACCGGCCGCCGTCTCGTCCGTCCCGGCGGAACCGCCCCCGGTAACGGTGACGGAGGTCTGCTCGGTGGACACCTCGGCGCTCGTGCCTGCTACCGTCACGCTGGAGTTGGAGCTGTTGAGCGCCTGTCCCTCGGCAGCCTCAGCCGGCCCGTACAGGCCCAGTGATGCTCCCGTCAGAAGCAAGCCTATGAGTACTCTTTTGGTTACAGCTCTACGCCCCACTCTCCACCCCTATAACACCCATGATCGCTCACAGGCCCTTAACTGTGTTAACAATACTCGCGCAATATAGGAGGTGCATTGTAGCAACATACTAAAATATTTTATGCTGGCTGCGTTTTTTTCAGAGCTTTGATTAGAAAAACAGCCAAAACGTTTATGGCTGTTTCGTTTGCAACGTTGACAGACTGGCCATCAAAGCCAACCTGCATGGGCGGACTTCACGACCTGCTACTGTTTGCCGCCGGCCGGCTTTTCGGCCAGCTCCTCTTCGATCTTGGCATCACCCACCAGCGCCACCGAGGCCACTTTGTCGCCCTCGTTCATGCGCATAATGCGCACTCCTTGCGTGGCCCGCCCAATTAGCGAGATGCCCGACAACGCCAGCCGGATGACCTGTCCCTGGATAGAAACGATTACCAGGTCTTCCTTAATGTCGGTGACGGCACGGACATCGAGGGTGCGGCCGGTCTTAGAGTTGACCACCCCCGCCTTAATGCCGACCCCGCCGCGGGCGTGGGTGGTAAACTGTTCGATTTTAGTGCGCTTGCCGTAGCCGTTTTCCATAACCACCAGCAGTTGCGTACCCGGTACCACCACATCCATCCCCACCACGCTGTCCCCTGCCCGCAGACGCATACCCCGCACCCCGCGGGTGGCCCGGCCCATCGGCCGGACGTCGGTTTCCTTAAAGCGCAGCGCCTGGGCTAGCGCGGTCGACATGATAATCTCGTCTTGGCCGCTGGTCAGCTTGACCCACTTCAGCTCATCGCCGTCGTCAAGCTTAATGGCGATCAGCCCATTAGCCCGCACATTGGCATAGTCGCTCAAAGGCGTCTTTTTCACCGTACCGTACTTAGTGGCCATAAACAGGTAGGTGCCGTCCGGCTTGGCGCCAAACGTGATCAAAGACGTTACTCTTTCTTCGGGCTGCAGTTGCAACAGATTGACGACCGCCGCGCCCTTGGCGGTGCGCGACGAGGCGGGGATCTCGTGTACCTTCAAGCGGAACACCCGCCCTTTATTGGTGAAAAACAGCATGTAGTCGTGGTTTTGGGTCAGGACCAGGTGTTCGACCACGTCCTCTTCTTTGGTGGTCATGCCCATAATGCCCTTGCCGCCGCGTCCCTGGGACTTGTAGGTACTTGAAGCAATCCGCTTGATGTAGTTGCCGGCGGTCAGCGTCACTATCACCTGTTCGTTCGGCACCAGCTCCTCTTCCGAAAACTTACCCAGCTCATGGGGGATAATCTTGGTGCGGCGTTCGTCGCCGTACCTGGCCTTCATCTCTGCCAGCTCTTCCCGGATGACGCGCAGAATCTCCGACTCATCGGCCAGAATCTTCTCCAGCTCGGCGATCAGCTTGATCAAATCAGCCAGCTCATCCTCCAGCCTCTGGCGCTCCAGCCCGACCAGTGTGCGTAACTGCATGCCCAAAATGGCCTTAGCTTGCAGCACCGACAGCTTAAAGCGCTTAATCAAGTTGGCCTGGGCCTCGTCGGTCGACTGGGCGGCCCGAATGGTTTTAATCACCTCATCGATGTTGTCCAGGGCGATTTTGAGCCCCTCCAGAATGTGAGCCCGTTCGCGGGCTTTGCGCAGCTCAAACTCGGTCCGGCGGCGCACCACCGTTTGACGATGCTTTAGGTACTCCCGCAGGATCATCTCCAAACTCATCACCCGCGGCTGGATACCGTCCACCAGCGCCAGCATATTAACGTGGAAAGCGCTTTGCATCGGGGTCAGTTTATACAGCTGGTTCAAGATCTTTTTCGGGTAGGCGTCGCGTTTGAGCTCGATGACGATCCTAATGCCCTTGCGCGAACTCTCGTCGCGCAGATCGCTGATGCCGCTGATGCGTTTTTCCTTGTGCAGCTCGGCGATCTTCTCCACCAGCGTTGACTTGTTGACAGCGTAGGGTATCTCGGTAATCACAATGCTGTAATCGTCTTTTTTGCCCTCCACGATCTCGGCCACCGCCCGCACCACCACCGAGCCTTTGCCGGTGCCGTACGCCTGGCGGATCGAGTCCTGGCCGTAAATAATGCCGCCGGTCGGGAAATCGGGCGCCGGAAGGTGCTCCATCAGTCCGGCGACATCGATGTCGTTGTCGTCGATATAGGCCGTGATGGCGTTAATGACCTCGCCCAGATTGTGGGGCGGTATCTTCGTGGCCATACCGACGGCGATGCCGTCGGATCCGTTGAGCAGCAGGTTCGGGATAGCGGCAGGGAGAACGCTGG
>JAHWKN010000023.1 GCA_019347875.1 Candidatus Parcubacteria bacterium | reverse complement strand
CCCAAACAGCCGGACCGGAAAAGGCCGAAGCAGGCCGAGGACTGTTTGAGTGAGCCGCCAGGCGAGCGAGTTCCGCAGGCCCGGCCTTTTGCGGGCTGGATGGCTTGGAGTTAGCGACCTACTCGGCCGCTTTTGGTTACTTTTGGCGGGACAAAAGTGACGAAAGAGCGGGTTACGGGGGAGTTTAGGAGGAGAAGACGCTGCGCCCGCTGGGAGAGGAGGGTTTCCGGCGGCTCCCCGCCGGGATAAATATCTACTTACCCCAATCTGCGCGCCACCTCTTGGGCAAAACCGTCGTACCCGTTCACCGACATGCATAAAACCGTATCCCCTGGCCCGGCGGCGGCCAGCACCGCCTCCATCAACTTAGCACGATCCGGCTCATACGCGGCGTGCTCGCCGGCCGCGCGGGCCACATCGACGCCGTTGACGCTGGCCGCCAGGTGCTGCTCCCGCGCTCCCTCGATCTCGGCGATAAAAACCCGGTCGGCGGCGGCAAAGGCCGCTTGATACTGCGGCAGCAGCGCCAAAGTGCGGGAGTAGGTGTGGGGGCGGAAAACGGCGATAACCCGGCCTGAACGCTCAGCACCTTTAAAGTGCAGCCGCACCGCCTCGATGGTGGTTTTGACCTCGGTGGGGTGGTGGGCGTAATCATCGATCACCGTCACCGCGGCGCCCTGGCCCGGCACCCGCTCAAACCGGCGCGAAGCCCCTTTAAAGCCGGCCAAGCCCTCGGCAATCTGTTCGAGCGTCACACCCTCCCCCATTGCCACCGCTACCGCCGCCAGCGAGTTTAAAACGTTATGCTGGCCGTACAGCGGTACGTTCAGGCGCCCCAATAAGTCGCCTCCCCGGAACAAGTCAAACTCGGTTCCTGCCGGAGTATAAGTAACGGCATGAGCCTGCCAGTCGCCCCGGCTCAGTCCATACGACATCCCCGGAGCGGACGCCTGAGACCCGACCTCTCGCACCAAGGCGCTCTCTGCCCAGTAGTACAGCCGTCCGTCCGGCGGCAGACCGCCGGCCAGCTGCTCGAACCGCTGCTTGATCTCGGCGATATCTTTAAACAGATCGGGATGGTCCATCTCGATGGAGGTCAGCACCAGCACGTCCGGCTCATAAAAAGCAAACTTCGAGCGCTCGTCCAGCTGCGAGGCCCGGTACTCATCACCCTCGATCACCATCACCCCCCCGGCCCTTCCGGTGCCCGGCCCGGCCAGGGCCAGACGCACGCTGGTATCAAAGTTGTTCGGCTGAATCCCCGCCAAAAAATCGGGTTGGCGGCCGGCCGACTCAAGCAGCCAGGCGATCAGTGAGGTGGTGGTGGTTTTACCATGCGTACCGGCCACGACGATGCGCCGCTGGCTGGCGGCCAGCTCCCCGATCAGTTCAGCAAACGACCGCACCGGCAAGCGTAGCCGCCGGGCCTCGGCCAACTCGGGGTGGCCGCCCGCAATGTGCCCGCTAATTATAACCTGCGTCGCCCCCTGCACGTGCGCCGGATCAGACATCCGCCACCACTTCATCCCCTGCCGGTCCAGCCAGTCGCTGCCCGGCGGGTAAGCCGTTTCGTCGGTACCCGTCACCCGGTAACCCAGGCGTTGGCAGGCCAGGGCGATGCCGCGCATAGTGTGGCCGGCGATGCCTAGAAAGTGTAAGTGCCCTTGTTGCGCTTTCATGTCACCCTATTTTAGCACTAAATTTGAGAACGACCGCTACAGCATAAGCTGTTTGAGTACATTTTTAGTTCGATGGCTGTTGCCACATCTGTTGGGTTTGCTATAATCATCAGGTTCGTACGACGACAGAAAGGCCAAATGTTGCTAGATACTATGCTGTATCGCGCACTCGTAAGCCTCTTGAGTGACGGAGTAGTTTACTCCCTGCTCTCTATGATCATCCTGCTGACAACCATCGCTTGCGGCATTACTAACCTGGCGCTGATTCGCGTGGAACGCAGGCAATCAAGATCGCGGGGTCAGCATCGTCCCGCCTCCGTCTGCTCGCAGCGGTCATGAGGGCAGCGATCTTTCTAGCCGTGCTTTGCTTCTTGGCGGCGCTAGTTGTGGGCGCGGTTGGCGCCGGCTTGTTGTTTGTGGAGTGGTTAAAGAGCCGCCGCGGTCAACGGCCGTTGTTTCGCGATCACCAAGCCGGCTCTGACGGCAACCGCCTCTAACAATGTCCGGCCGCGGCGGACCAAAGCCCCTGACTCCTAAGCCAAGCTCATGAGCTTGGCCCGGGAGTCGGGGGTTTCCTCGGCCTTATTTGCAAACGCCCAGCAACCGTCCCTCAACCGTCAGCGCGAGTACGCGCTAAACCTTAAGATAAACGCTGATTTTGGCCTTTTCGGTCTGCTCCTTCAAGTACTGCTCAAAGTCGGTGGTCTTGATTAGAATGTGCGACGCCTTGACGGTGTCGTCTTTTTTCTCGGTCACCTTGATGATGTGGTAGCCGAACTTGGTCTTGATCAAATCGGAGGTTTGGCCCGGCTGCAGCGCAAAAGCGGCGGTTTCAAACTCCGGCACCATCTGCCCCTTGCCGAAGAAGCCCAGATCGCCGCCGGCGGACGCGCTCGAATCCTGCGAGTGCTTGCGGGCCAGCTCGGCAAAGTCACCGCCGCCCTTAACCTCCGCCAGCACCGCCTCGGCCTTGGTTTTAGCTTGGGCGTTGATGTTTTCATCCTCAGCAATCTTTTCTTGCAACTTTTGCTTGGCTAGCTGAAACTTCACCTTGTCCTTCAGGTCGCTCACCTCCCAGCCGTAAAACTTAGTCAGCACCTCTTTGACCTTGTCCATCCCGCCAGAACTCTTAACGATCTGGTCAACCTGCTCGTTGACCTCCTTGTCGCTGACGCTGATTTTGTGTTTGCGAATCAGCTGCCGGGTGACGGTATCGACTTTGAGCTGCTCTAAAATCTGCTTGCGCAGCTCGGCCAGCTTGGTCTTGCCCTCGGCGGAGTTAAAGTCAACCGCCGGCTGGTTGTCGGGACCCACCTGGTTGCGGTAGTACTGCTTGATTGAGTCGAGCTCAAACCGGTACTGGGCGTAATCGACAAAGCTGCCGTTCACCCGCATCACCGGGTAAGGCACGGCCTGAGCGGCGGCGTACACCACCGGGCTGTCGGACTTGTACTTGTAGATTAAAACGCCAAACAGCCCCAACACCGCCAGCACCAGCGCCGCGGCCACCGCCGCTCCCACGGCCAGTACCCGGCGGCTGGGCAGGCGGAATCCCCCCTTGGGTTCAGCTGGGCTAGGCTCCGCCGGGGGCTTGACGGCGGCAGGACGGACAAAGACGTCGGTCTTTTTAACGGGGCTGTCTGTCTTTTTAGGGGTTACTTTGGTTTTGGCGGTTTTGTTATCGTTTGCGGAAGGCTCTTTGGCTGCCAATCTAAAACTCCTTAAATCACTAATTGTGGCGGCGGGCAACGGCTGCTTTTAGGCCTCCCCCGTGGTACGAGGGGCTTAACTCACATCCTTTTTATGCTACCTCAATCGCCTAACGGTGTCGAGCTTGAGCTGTAGCGGCGGACCACCTCGACGATTTGCTGGTGAACCTGTACCGGCTTGTAAACGGTCGACATCACCAAGTCGCCGACGTAGGTTTGGACGGTGATGTCGCCGAACTGGAAAAGAACGGCCTGAAACCCCTTGACGTGGTAGTTGACGTTTTGAACCTTATCCAGCCCGAACTCGATCACCCGGCGGTTAAAAAACCCCCGCTGCTTGATCTCGACGATGCGCTCATTGGTCACCACATACACGCTGTAGTACCAAGAGATCCAGTGATAAAACCAGTAGGCCAGGACCGCCAGCGGCGTATACAAGGCGATCTTGGTGGCCACATCCGACAGCGGCCACACCAACAGCGGCAGTACCGCTATTAAAATCGCCAGCAGGCCGAAAATGAGCGCCTTACGCATCACCAGCGGATGCTGATGAAACACCAGCCGCACGCTCTCGCCTTCGTGCTGGCCGGCAAAGGTTCCGGCCGCTCGCTTTTTAGCTTGCGCTTTCATAACTTAATTTTAGCATAAGGGCTTTTTGTAACCAGTAGTTCTAGGCTTGCAATTCGCTTTTTTAGTAGTAGCCTGGAATGTAGCCCCAAAAGGCGGGCTACAGCACCCTACATCATAATCCATCGCACTCCGGAGCTGTTGAGGGCAACGACAACGAAGGGAGCCCTATGGGCAAACCGAAGAGCAGTTATGTGACGGCGTTGTTCGCAGCGGTGTTCACGCTGCTGCTGGCTTCCCCGGCCCTGGCCGAGGGAGACTCCGCGACTGCCGCCCCCGAGGCGGCGGTCGAAGAGGCCGTCACACCGCCGGCACCCCAGCCGGCTGCCAAGGCAGCACCACCGGCGGAACCGGCTGCCAAGCCGGCATCACCGGCACCTGCCAAGGCGACACCGCCGGCACCCCAACCGGCCGCCAAGGCAGCACCACCGCCGGTCGCCAAGGCAGCACCGGCACCACAGCCGGTCGCCAAGGCGGCGCAACCGGCGGCGACACCAGCCGCCAAGCCGGCAGCACAACCGGCGCCCCCACAGGGCAATGACGGCGAACGCGGCAAGTCGCCGTCAACACCGGACGAGGACGGCCGAGGCCCGGACCGCGACGAGGGACCCGACAAGCCTCCCAACGGTGACGGCAACAACGGCTGCGGCAACGATCCAGACCGGTCCGACGACAACGAGGGCTGGTGCGGCGGCAAGCCCAAGGACAAGGAACCTCCGAAGGACAAGGAGCCTCCCAAGGACGAGTGTCCGAAGGACGGGGACAAGTGTCCGCCCAAGGACGAGGAGCCGCCGAAGGACAAGGAGCCTCCCAAGGACAAGTGCCCCGACGGCACGCCCAAGCCCTGTCCGCCCAAGGACAAGGAGCCGCCCAAGGACGAGTGTCCGAAGGACGGGGACAAGTGTCCGCCCAAGGACAAGCCTCCGGTGGTGAAGCCGCCCAAGGACAAGTGTCCCGACGGCACGCCCAAGCCCTGTCCGCCCAAGGACAAGTGCCCGGACAAGGCCAAGCCCTGCCCCCCGAAGGACAAGGAGCCTCCCAAGGACGAGTGTCCGAAGGACGGGGACAAGTGTCCGCCCAAGGACAAGCCCCCGGTGGTGAAGCCGCCCAAGGACAAGTGTCCGGACAAGGCCAAGCCCTGTCCCCCGAAGGACAAGTGCCCGGTGGTGAAGCCGCCCGTGGTCAAGCCTCCGTCTGTGGTGAAGCCGCCACCGATCACCCACGTGGACGTGGTCTTCAACCCGCCAGCGGTAGTGAAGAAGATTTTCGTCTTCCAGCCGGAACGGGTGGTCGAGCAGGTGGTCAAGACGGCACGGGTCAGCCAAGCGCCGGCTCCGGTCGTCACCAGGGCCCAACAGCCCGCAACCTTGGCCGCAACGGGAGCTGATCTCGACGGCCTCACGAACACATCCATCCTCCTCTTGGGGTTGGGTGTCATGCTGACGATCATCGGTCGCCGGCGTAAGCTGGCAACCGAGAAGTAGGGAGCGCATCGGCTCGTTAGAGCCAAGAGGGAGCCGGCGGATCATCCGCCGGCTCCCAGCTCGCACTGATTGATTTATCTAATTTAATTTAAGCCTTCTTTAAGCCTTCGTGCCCGGCTCGCTATCCGGCAGTCGGACTAGCTGTATAAAAATACGAGGGTTAGAACTTGCGGGCCGGGGAAGCTAGTCATCTCCCCGGCCCGCCGGTACCGCTACTTAGTATCTACCAGGTAACGCTGAAGTTCATCGACCTCGTCACGCAGCTCCTGGTCGCTTGTAAGCAGCTGCTGGATCCGCTGGCAGGCGTGTACGGCGGTGGTGTGATCGCGGCCGCCGACTGCCCGGGCGATTAGCGGAAAGCTTAGGCCAAGCTGACTTCTCATGAGGTACATGGCCACTTGCCTGGGCCTAACGCATGCCTTCACTCTACTAAGCCCCGTTACGTCCGCGACTGTGAGACGGTAGTAGTTTGCCACCAAATCCACAATACTGTCGGGACTATGCGGTTTGAGCGGCAGGCGAGGGGCTAGGCCAGAAGCGATCTCGAACTTGGTTAGAGCAAGGCCTATCCGATCGATCATCGCTTGGCACTGGCTCCTGAGCAGCTCTAACTCCTCGATGGCTGTCTTGATGCTTTCATCCGCTTCTCTGGCTAGATCGGACGGGTACATCTAAACTCCTGGGGCTCGACGACAAAGTAAGCTAATTTTGACAGATATCGCTTTTTGTTCAAGCAAAAGCGGTTAGTTTACAGTTGCGAAGAGACAGCTTAAAGCACAAAAACCAGCATCATTACCGCCAATAACACCGCCCCTACCCCGGCCATCAGCCGCAAAATACTTTTAAACGGTAAGCCGTCGTCATCTCCGGCCAGCCCGGTTACCTCCGACTTGAAGGCCGGTACAAACTCCGCCAGCACCTGTTTGGTGGCGGCGATCTGGGGGCGGATGGCCTCCAGACGGGCCTGAACCGGCCCCCGCTCCGGCGCCTCCCAGTCGCGGACGGGGGGTACTGCCGGGACGGCGGGCGGCGGGACGGGCGGGGCGGTCATCGCGGCCGAGGCTGCCGGGGCGGCTGGCGCGGCCGGCGCCAAGGGTACGGGTAACGGCGACTCGGCCGGCACCGGCTGGACGATAGCGGCCGCCGCTGTTTCAGGGTTAGGCACAGCCGCCGGCTTAGCCGGAGCAGCCTCCTCCACCCCCCGGCTGTACCCACAACTAATACAAACGAAGTGAGCTCGGGAGCACATCAGCGGCTGGTCACATTGGGGGCAGGGAGGAATTTGCATAGTTCTTATGCTAAGAATAGCAGCAGTGGCGCTAAAATGACAATCGTATGGTGCCCCAGGAGGGATTCGAACCCCCGACGCCCTCCTTAGGACGGAGGCGCTCTATCCACTGAGCTACTGGGGCATTTAAAAGTAACGGGCTGCAGCTACTTTAGCTTACACCAACGCCCTACCCTAGAACCTATTTTCGTCCCTGAAACCAGTCGTTGGTGTAGAGGACGTGATCGATGGCGGTGTCGTACTCTACCATTTCTTCGGGCTTAAACCAGATGTTGATCTCGCGCTCGACCTCCTCCGGCGAGTCCGAGGCGTGAATAACGTTCTTAATCGCCCAGTCACCGGCGTCACTCAGCTCATACGACTCCAAGGTGTAATCAAACCCGATGGTGCCGACATCCGCCCCCCGGGGGCTGGTGGAGCCGCGCATCTTGCGCACCACCTCGATCGAGTGGGCGCCCTGCAGCACCATCGCCACCACCGGCCCGGCGGTCAAATGCTCGATCAGCTTGCGCCGGGTGTTCAGACCGATCTCGCGCGGCTTTAGGTTGGGCGTAATCCCCTGCTTCAGGTAGTTGTTGTAGGTCCTGGTACCGGTAGACTCCAGCCACTCCTCGCTGTCAACGTAGTGCTGCTCGGCCAGCTCCCCCGTCGGCCACAACATCTTCAGGGCCACAATCTTCAGCCCCTTGCGCTCAAACCGCGTCACCAGCTCGCCAACGATGTGACGAATGACGGCGTCAGGCTTAATCACTACCAAGGTGCGCTCGCGGCGCAGCTGGTTTAGTTTGTTTTGGTCTGCCGGCATCGTCATTTGGTGCTTAACTCCTCAAAAGTGGCGGCCGCGGCGGCGGTGTCGGGCGCGATAATGGCCATACGCAGTTTGCCTGGTGCTAGCAGGTCCCGCGCCGCCTCCATGACGTCCCCGGCCGTCACCGCCTCGATCTCGGCCAGCGTCTCCTCCGGCGTCTTAACTTGGTTTAGCAGCACCAAACGGCGGCCCAGGCGGTCGGCTACCGCGAAGGTGTTTTCCAACGCCATCTGCAAGCCGCCGCTCATCTTGTTTTTGACCTTGGTCAGCTCCGCCTCCCCGACCGGCTGTAGCCGCACCCGCTGCAGTTCGGCCATGATCGAGGTGATGGCCTGGGGGATTTTATCCAGATTGACCCCGGCGTAAACATCGAACTCACCGGTATCGATAAAGTTGTCGTAATCGGCGTAAACGCTGTAAGCCAGCCCCTGGCGCTCGCGCACGTTAATAAACAGCCGGGAACTGAGCCCCGCCCCCAGCATGTTCGTCATCACCCGGGCCGCCATGTCTAGGCGGTGGTTGTAGGGGTAAGCCTGGCAGCCGATGACGATGTGGGCCTGGTTGGTGTCTTTGGTAATGGCCTGCGCCATCTCCGGCGCCAACGCGGGATTAAGTTTGGGCGGCTTAGGCGGCTTGCGGGGCTTCATGCCGCCCATCAAGTCTTGGATTTGGCCGGCCATGTGAGCGTGGTCGACGTCCCCGGCCACCGCCACCACCAGGTTGTCCGAACTGTAGTGCAGCGCCTGATACTCGGCAATGGCATCACGCGCAATGGTCTTAACCACCTCCTCGCTGCCGATCACCTCCCGTCCCAGCGGGTCCTCGGGCCACAGCAGCCGCGGGAAAACCATGTGGACGAAACTGGCCGGGTCGTCCCGGCGCATGTTCATCTCCTCGACCACCGCTCCCCTCTCGCGGTCCACCTCCACCGGATCGAGCAAGGGATTTTGAATCATGTCGCTTAATATGTCCAGCGCCAGGTCGGCGTGCTGATGGGGCAGTTTAATGTAGTAGTTGGTCAGGTCGTTGGAGGTGTAGGCGTTGTTGGAGCCGCCGACGCCGTCGACCGCCTCGGCAATGATCTTGGTGCTGGGGCGTTTCTTGGTGCCCTTAAACAGTAGATGCTCTAGAAAGTGCGACACCCCGCCGTTAACCGGGTAATCCTCGTGCCGGCTGCCGACGCCGGCCAGCACCGCCGCCGACACGCTGCGGGCCTCCGGCATGTTAGCCGTAATGATGCGCAGGCCGTTGTCGAGTGTGGTAGTGTCAACCTTCATGTTAAATCCTTCAGGTCGGGTAAAGCCCGAACAGTACCGGCGGCAAGAGACGGATGCACCGTTAACTTCATAATTGGCGTTTCCAATGCTTTTTAATGTACCAGATCACCCCTCCGAGCAACAAGAGCGCGATCAGAATAGAGAACTGGTGCATCACCGCGTCGATACGCTCCAGCTGGCCGCTCAACTGGTAGCCCAGTAGGGCTAAGAGGGTGATCCAGGCTAGCGAACCGGTAAAGCTAGCCGCCAGAAAGGGTCCAAACGGCATGCGGGCCAGTCCGGCGGGAAAGCCGATATAGGTGCGGATGACCGGCAGACAGCGGCCGAAAAAGGTCAGCCAGGAGCCGTAGCGGTCAAACCAGCGCTGGGTAACGGCCAACTCGCGGTGCGAGAACAAGACGTACTTACCGTAACGCTCAACTATCGGCAGGCCGCCTTTGGCGCCGATCCAGTAGGCCAGGACGGCTCCGAGCGTCTGCGCCAGCGTGCCGACGGTGATGACCGTTACCAGATCGAACCGACCGTCGCGCGCCAGAGCGCCGGCCAGCGGGATCAGCACCTCCGAGGGGATCGGTACGCCGGCGCTGTCGACGATCAGCCCGAAGGCCAAGCCGCCGTAGCCTAAGCGTGCCACCAGATTAGTGGCCAGTTCAGCCAGCTGCTGAAACAAATTCACTTGGCCGACCCGATGATCAGCACCGCCAGCCCCAAAGCGATGCGGTAGTAAGCAAACAGCGCCAGTCCATGGGTACTAAGGTAGCGCAGCAGGAACTTAATCGCCACATAACCGCTGGCAAACGAGGCCGCGATGCCAACCGCAAACAGCGCCGGGGCCGCCAGGGCGTCGCCGCTGCCGGGGCCAAGCAGAACCTTGGCGATGGCGCCGGCGATCACCGGGGCCGACAGCATAAACGAAAAACGGGTGGCCGACACCCGGTCCAGGCCGGCGGCCAACCCGGCGGTTATAGTGGCTCCCGACCGCGACACCCCCGGCACCAGTGCCAGGGCCTGGGCCGCCCCGATCCCCAGCGCACCGGCCGGCCTCAAGCGCTTGATGGTGGTATCGAGCCGTGCCGCCCGGTCTACCACCAGCATAGCGATGGCAACCGCGATCAGGTTGACGGCCACCAGGGTGGAGGAACGAAAGGCGGTTTCGGCGGCCGACTGCAGCACCACGCCGGCGATTACCGCCGGAACGGTAGCCAGCGCCAGCAGCAGCCCCAGCTGAACATCACCGGGCCGGCGCTGCCAAACACCGGCCGCCAAGTCCCAAAAATCACGCCCCAGCACCAGCAACAAGGCCGCCAGGGTGCCAAGATGCAGCGCCAGGTCAAAGGCCAATCCGGCGTTTTCAAAACCAAGCCAGTCGTTAAACAGGATCAGGTGGCCGGAGCTAGACACCGGTATAAACTCGGTTAACCCCTGCACCACCCCTAAAATTATCGCCTGGATGATTTGCACAAGCACAATTATATAGCAGATGGGCGCTTTGTTCGATGCTTGCTGTGGCTTTACCGCCGCAGCGGTTGAACCGCTCGGGTTCCGGCTGTACAATTGGCCCCTGATGCAACGCTCTCCCCTGCCGCTTACACTGATCGCCCACAACATCCGCAGCGCCCACAACGTCGGCGCGCTGTTTCGAACCGGCGACGGGGCCGGTATCGAAAAACTGATCCTAACCGGCATCAGCCCTTACCCGTTGGCGCCACAAGACACCCGTCTGCCTCACGTTGCCGCCCGGGCTACCCGTTTGATCGCCAAGACCGCCTTGGGGGCGGAAGCGACGGTGCCTTGCCAGTACCAGGCCGACATTAGCGCCGCCATCCAGGCTTTAAAGCGGCGGGGCTACCGGATTTATGCGCTGGAGCAGCAGGCCGGCTCAACCGACCTGTTTCGGTTTAAGCCACGGTTTCCGGCGGCTGTGGTGGTCGGTGCGGAAGTGGCCGGGTTGGACCAATTGGTGCTTAGCCAAGCCGACGAGGTGTTAGAGATCCCCATGCTGGGCCACAAGGAGTCTCTAAACGTATCGGTGGCGGCCGGAGTAGGACTGTACCGGTTCAGTCATTACTGGCTTACCCAAGCCAACAATCTTTACTGAACAATTTGCTTGTTCGGCTTGTTCTGAGCGTTTAAGCTGAGTAACATTTGAGCGGCCTGTGCGTTGGCGGGGTAAATTCGCACGGCCCGCCGCAACGACTCCTTAGCCTCCCTCACCTCACCCCGGTCTACCAACACCACCGCTTTGGCTAAATGCAGCTCAGACACCGCCGGAGCTACCGCCTCATCGCTTTGGCGGTTAGCCACCACCGCCTCGGGGTACAGCTTGGCCCCCCGGTCGGCGTAACTAAACGCCTCGTCAGGGCGGCCGGCAGCCTGATACAGCCGCACCAGGTCGAGATAGTAATCGGGGTGGTTGTACGGATCAAGCTTCAGCGTCTGCCGGTAAGCCGCCTCCGCCCCCACCACATCGCCCGTTTTCAACAGCACCCGGGCCAGCAAAAAGGTGTGCTGGGCGTCCAGCGGATCGAGCTTTTGTCCCAACAAAGCCCGCTGCCGGGCCAGCGCCAGGTTGGCCGCCTTATCCTGGCCCGTCGCGGCCAAAACGTAGTAATTGATCCCCTCGGCATTAACCACGTCGGGGTTGTAAACAATGCCTTGGCGGGCGCGGTTAAAGTGCTTGGCCGCTAGGGCAAACTCCCCGTCCTGCTGGCTCCAACGCCCCCTTTCGGCCGCCGCATGGCTTTGGTAGTAGCCCGCCACGGGGTAGGCGCCGATCACCAAGGCCGCCAGCAGCCAAGCCGGGTAACCGGCGGCCTTAAGCTGGCGGCCGGTAGGGCGGGGTTTAAGTCCCCATCTGCCAACCAGCGTGGGCAGCTGAAAACCGCCGGGGGGCGGCAGCCAAACCAGCCCGGCCAGCATCGCCACCAGCAGCAAAATAGCCGGGTAGCTGGAGTCGATATCCAAACCCAGGTGCACAACCAGGGCCCCCAAGACGATCGCCGGCGGCAGCCGCCGCCTGTCCTGGCGGACCCCTCGCAGCACTCCTAGTCCCAGCCCGGCGGCTAGCGCCGTCACCAGCAGCAGACCCACCAGCCCCAGCTCGCTGGCGGTCTGGGCGTAAAAGTTGTGGGCGTTGGTAGCGGCGCTGATAACCCGGATCTGGTACTGCGGATGGACGACGGCAAAGGTACCGGCGCCGGTGCCAACAAGCGGATGCTGGCGCCAAATGGCGGCGGCCGCCCGCAGGTAGTTCAGCCGGTCGGCGGCGCTGGTTGACTCACCGCTGGCCGCCTCGGCAAAGCGCGACCCCGGCTGCAGCGCCGGCTGCTCGAACCAACGGGTTTTAACGCTCACCAAGCCTTGGCTGACGATGATGGCGGCGGCCACCACCACCAGTCCGCGCCGCCAAAACCGGGCCGGTCGGCGCAGCTTAACGGTGGCCGGTACCGCCACCAGGACCAGCACCAGCCAGGCGCTGCGGGAGTCGGCCAGTATGAAGGCGGCCAAGGTTACAGCGGCCGCCAACAGATACCGCCGGCCGGCTCCTTTGGCCCAGTACCACCCGCCCAGCACCACCGCCGGTAAACTCCAGGCCGCCCAGGGATTGGCCCAGTAAAAGCTTGAGGTCAGACGCGGGTACTCCCCCGCCAGGTACAGCCACAACCCGTAAAGGCTAAAAACCGTCGCCACTCCCAGGTAAAGCCCGATCCAAGCTCTCGCCGCTGGCGCACTTGATGCCAGCTGGTAAGCCAGCCCAAAGGCCGCTATCGCCAGTCCTAAGTAAATCAGCCAGACCGCCGAAGAGAAGCGGTTGACCGACCAAACCAGTGACAGCGCCGCCCACAGCCACAGCGCTAGCGCGGAGCCGGTCAGGAGGTTGAAGCCCAGCGGCCGGAGCTGGGGCGAGCGCCACAGCAAAAAGATACCCAGCCCTAAAGCCATGTAGCTTAGCAGCAGGGCCAGCGGCTCCCGGCCTCCCGACAGCCAAGGCGTCACGGCCACCGCCAGCAGCACGACGAGCAGGTGGTTTTTGCTTAAGCTCATAACTCCAGTTTACCTCAAAGTAGGCGGCCAGATGCAGCCGGCTCATGGGCGGCTCAAAAATTGTGCGACATGTGGCAACCATTAGCGCGATGACGTACAATACCCCTATGAACATAAGCGCGTTGTTAACGGACTTCCTGGAGCACCTGGAGATCGAACAGAACCGGGCCCAGCCCACCATCGCCAACTACCACCACTACCTAATGCGCCTGGTCGAGTTCACCGACGACTCCGACATCGAACGGCTGGACGAGGAGACGGTGCGCCGGTGGCGGCTGCGGCTTAACCGCCTAACGGACAGCCGAGGCCAACCGATCTCCAAAACCACCCAGAACTACCACTTAATCGCCCTGCGCAGCTTTTTGAAGTACCTGGCCAAGCGCAACATTAAAGCGCTCACCAGCGACAAGATCGAACTGGCTCGGGTGACGCGGCCGCAGGTCGGCTTCTTAGAGTACGAAGAAGTGTCGCGCTTGCTGGCTGCCGTCGATACGTCAAACCCCATCGGCCTGCGCGACCGCGCCATGTTGGAGCTGTTGTTTTCCAGCGGGCTGCGGGTATCGGAGCTGGTTAATCTCGACCGTGACCGCGTCAACCTGGAGCGGCGTGAGTTCATGGTGCGGGGCAAAGGCCAAAAAGACCGGCCGGTGTTCATCGGCCCAGAAGCGGCCGATTGGATCGGGCGCTACCTCAGCGCCCGCCGCGACAACTACAAGCCGCTGCTAATCCACTACTCAGGCAGTAAAAATGAGCTGGACGAGGGCCGCTACACCCGCCTAACCCCCCGCAGCGTCCAGCGCATCATCAAGCGCTACGCTAAGCTAGCCGGTATCACCAAAGACGTTACGCCGCACACCCTGCGGCACTCGTTCGCCACGCACATGCTGGATGCTGGGGCCGACATCAGGGTGGTGCAGGACCTGCTGGGCCACGCCAGCCT
>JAHWKN010000022.1 GCA_019347875.1 Candidatus Parcubacteria bacterium | reverse complement strand
CGACGGCCCTGTTTAAAGACCGGGCGGGCCCGCTGACGCTGCAAACCAACAAAAGGTACTACATCAACGTGCGGGCGACCGACAGCGCCGGTAACGTCTCGGCCGTGGCCTCGTCCAATGGCCAAACCGTGGCGCCTACCCTAACCTTTGATATCGATGTGGCCGCTACCGACAACGAGACCGCCCCGCCCCACCAGGTGGCCTTTGGCAACCTCGATGTCAGCACCGTCACCGACAGTCCGACTAAGGTCTGGGTAGATTTCGACACCAACGGTGCCGGCGGCGGCAAGGTTTACATTACCGGCCAGAACGCCGGCTTGCGCAGTACGGTATCCAACTTCACTATCGACGCGGTGACCGGCGATCTGGCAGCGCTGGCGGGTGGGTTCGGCGCGCAAGGGTCTTCGGCCGGCCAAACTAGTGGCGGGCCGCTGGCGATTAGCTCTTTGTATGCCACCAGCGCCTCGTCCGTCGGTGTCACCGACACCGTTTTGCGCGACATCTTTACCGCCTCTAGCCCGGTGACGGCCGGCCGCGGCTCCTTTTTGCTAAAAGCCAAGCCGTCTAACGTTACCCCTGCCGCCCTCGATTACAGCGAGATATTAACGATCGTTGCCTCTGCGGCCTACTAGCAGTGATTACTCAGATTACCAAACGTCAACTACCTGCCAACTTGCTGTTAATCTGCCTCATGTTAGGTGCCGTCAGCGGACCGGCCAGGGCGGCCGCTGTCAGTGGGGTGAGTGTAACGCCGGCGCTCAAAGAAGTTACACTTGCGCCCGGACAACCGCAAGAGGCCTTTTTGCTGAGCGTTCGAAACAACACTCCGGCCGCACTCAGCTTACGCCTATCGGTGGTGGACTTTGGAGTACTGGATGAGACCGGCGGGGTGGCCTTTCTGGGAGAGACCAGCGACCTGGAGCGCCGCTACGGACTGGCGGCCTGGGCTAAGCTGGACAGGAGTACCATGACTCTTCCGCCCGGAGCCAACGGCAAAGTAAAGTTAACGATCAATAACCAAGAGACCCTTACCCCCGGCGGGCATTACGGCGCCGTGCTGTTCAAGGTAGATAACGGCGCATCCAAGCGGCCCGAGGGGCAAAAGGTAACACTAAACCAGGTTTTCTCGTCTTTGATTCTCGTTAAGAAGGTGGGCGGCGAGCGGTACGGGCTGAGTTTGGCCGGCCATGACAGCTCTAGCTGGCGTTTCAACCTCCCTAACCAGCTGCAGCTGCGGTTTAGCAACCCGGGTAATGTACATGTAACTCCAACCGGAACCATCAAGCTAATTGATCCGCTGGGGCGGGAGGTGGCCCGCGGCACAATCAATCCAGAAGCAGGACGCATTCTGCCGGAAAGCTTTCGCCTTTATCGGACTAAGCTTAAATCTACCGCTTCGGCGTGGCTGCCGGGGTACTACCGGACACAGATCAGCTATGGCTACGACGCCCAAACCGATCGCACACTGGTGCAATCAAAGTTTATGCTTGTTAACCTGCCACTAGTGCCGCTGTTGGTAGTCTTGTTGCTAGTAGCACTGTGGCTATGGCACCGGGGGCGGACGGTCCCCGCTGTCGTTAGCAACGCAGCCCGCAGTCTGGCCGGACACTGGCGGAGCCTCAGCCGACCCAACCGCGGCAAAAAATAGTTATGCTAATATAAAGCCATGGCACAAAACTTTTTAGACGAAGATGGTAAAAGCTCTCAGCCGCTCAGCTACATGGACGGATTTCGCTTTGGCCTCGGCCAGTTCGTGGCCTGGTTGCTGGGAACGGTACTGATCGCCGGGCTGGGCCTGGCGGTGGCCGCGCTGCTCAAACTCCGTTAAGGTTGAACAAACCGCTTCGAGCTGGTATATTTTGTATCTGTTGCGGGGCTATAGCTCCCGCCTACGCCAAGGCTGCGGCGGGCAGGCAGCTGGTAGAGCGGTCGCCTAGGCGACAGGTCAGAAGTCTTGATGAACTTGAAAGAACTTGGAGGGGCATTAGCTCAGCTGGTAGAGCGCTTGCATGGCATGCAAGAGGTCAACGGTTCGATCCCGTTATGCTCCACCAAGTTCTTTCAAGCCTAGAGCGCTCGCCTAGGCGACAGGTCCAGGATTCAAGTCCCTGTAGCTCCACCATTTTAGTTTTGATTTCTTTGCTTTATTGAGTTTTGCTGGCTACAAAAGCTATGATTGGGCCATGACAAAACAAGCCCAAGATTTGGTTGGCCTACTTACACTTGCCGACGGAACTAAGTTTAGAATCCGGCTGAACGTCAAGCCCGTAACTGATACTCATATGATTTATGAGAGTTGGGGGCGACAAGACTATACCCCGGCTGACTTTACGGTTAAAGATGATGCGGTCGTCATTGATGTTGGTGCGCATATCGGTGCTTTTAGCCTGTATGCAGCTAAATTAGCCAAGAATGGTCACATTTACTCCTATGAACCTCATCCGCAGAATTTTGATCTCCTCCAGGAAAATATCATCCTAAACCATGCAGGAAATATTAACCCATTTCAGCTAGGTGTTCTAGGCAAACGTCAGCAGGCTGAACTTTATATCGACGAAAAGAACGATGCGGGCCATAGTCTTTACAGTAAAGGGGAGCGGACAGTTGAGATTGAATGTATCCCGTTGGCTAATGTGTTCGACGATAACGGATTGGAATTTTGCGATTTACTCAAAATAGACTGCGAGGGGGCTGAATATGACATTCTACTAAATACCCCTAAAGAATACCTTGTAAAAATTGGAATGATAGCAATGGAGTACCACGACGGCATGTATGGCCGGAGCACTGTTAGAGATTTGCGAGCTTGGCTAGAAAACAGTGGCTTTTCCGTTAGACTCCAGGGCCCAGGTGCCGTCCAAGGATTGTTGTATGCGAAGCGTAGAGTTTAACGCATAGTTAAAATCAATGGAGCTTCTTGTACACCTGCGGCGCGGACTGTGGTTCAGCGACGGTCCTGGGTATGACATTAAAACGCTACTATCCGGCGACCGATCTCAGCGCAAAGGCGCCATCGAGGCCTGTCTAGGTATAGGATGGACGTTACGTGGTCGCCGGGTAATATCGACTCAACTGGAACAGCAGCTGCACTTACTTGGAATAATGACGGGCTTAACCTGTAAAGCCCTAATGATTGCTATTAGTCAAGTAATTGTCTAGAATTACTGTACTAACGATAGGGGAAACCAGCATGCGCGCTATTTGGACGGGTAGCTTAAGCTTTGGGCTCGTCAACATCCCGGTGCGGCTGTACAGCGGAGCAGAGTCGGGCAGCGGCCTTGATTTAAACATGCTACACAAGCAGGATCTGTCTCCTATCCGCTACGCCAAGATCTGCCGGGCCGACGGCAAGGAGGTAGCCTACGAAGACATCGTTAAAGGATACGAGTACCAAAAAGGCGATTACGTGGTGCTGACCGACGAGGACTTTAAACGGGCCAACGCCAAAAAGACCAAAACCATCGAGATTAGCGAGTTTACCGGCGAAGACGAGATCGACATCCGTTACTTCGAGAAGCCGTACTACCTGGAACCGGATAAAGGCGCCGAAAAGCCCTACGCCCTGCTGCGCGAGGCGCTCAACCGGTCAAAAAAGGTTGCCATCGCCAAGTTCGTACTGCGTAACCGCGAACACATAGCCGCCATTAAACCGGTCGGCAAAGCCTTGGTGCTAAACCAGATGCGTTTCACTAGTGAGATCCGCGAGCCGTCGGGACTGAAGCTGCCAGATGAAGCGGTCGCCGGCAAAGAGGTTGACATGGCGCTGGCGCTAATCGAGCAGCTGACGGAACCATTCATACCCGAAGACTTCCACGACACCTACACCGAGGAGCTGGAAAAGGTGGTTCGGGCCAAGGCCAAGGGCAAGCAGCCCGCCGCCAAGGGCCAGGAGCCCGAAAACACCCAGGTAAAAGACTTAATGGCGGCGCTGAAGGCCAGCTTAGAGCAAGAGAAAGCCAAGACCGGAGCACGCAAGTAGCGGTTACGCACGCGAAGCGGCTGCGCCGGCATACGACGACCGATGGTTCGATAGGACTAGCCGTAGCCTCACCTCGGTTACAAGGATTTTATGGCTTTAGAAAAGTACAAGCAGAAGCGGCGGTTTAACGAGACGCCGGAGCCCAAGGGCGACCGGCACGATGGTACCGGTCCTTTGCGCTTTGTGGTGCAAAAGCACCAGGCCTCGCGCCTGCATTACGACTTTCGGCTGGAGCTGGATGGGGTCTTAAAAAGCTGGGCGGTACCAAAGGGGCCCAGCCTCAACCCCGAGGACAAGCGGCTGGCCATGATGGTCGAGGACCACCCCTACGACTACCGCACCTTCGAGGGGATTATCCCCCAAGGCAACTACGGCGGCGGCACGGTGATGGTGTGGGATGAAGGCAACTATCACGCGGTGCGGGACGCGAAGACCGGGGACCGCAAGCCAAAACCCGACCGGCCCGCTACCGGCCCCACCAGCCGACAAGACAGTGAGCGGCTCTTAAAGCACGGTTTGCACGCCGGAAACCTCAAGTTCATACTGGACGGGCACAAGCTAAAGGGCGAGTTTGCTTTGATTAAACTCAAAAACGCCGAAGACAACGCCTGGCTGTTAATGAAAAAAGATGACCAATGGGCCGATCCGAAGCGCGACGTAACCAAACAGGACCGTTCGGCGGTGACCGGGCGGACCATGCCGGAGATCGCCGATCAGTCGGAGGCACAGGGGAATGTGTGGCGGTCGAGTGACAGCTCCACTCCGGATGATAAGATATCCCCTGACCAAAATCTGCCTGCCGAAGCGCTGTCTGGCGCCCCCAAAGCCGAAATGCCGCGGGACGTTAAGCCGATGCTGGCGACCCTGACCGACCAGCCGTTTGACCGGGAGGGGTGGCTGTTCGAGGTGAAATGGGACGGCTACCGGGCGATCGCGGAGGTCGACCAGGGGAAGGTCAAGCTGTACTCTCGCAACTTGCAGCCGTTTAACCAAAAGTTTCCGCCGGTGGTTGCGGCGTTACGCGGTTTAAGTCATGATGCGGTGCTGGACGGGGAAGTGGTGGCGCTCGATGAGGACGGCAAACCGCGCTTTCAGCTGCTGCAAAACTGGGCGAAAGGCGTAGGGTCTCAGGCCGATCGGGGGGTGCTGGTGTACTACGCTTTTGACCTGATCTGGCTCGGCGGCCACGACTTAACGGGACTGGCGCTTATCCGGCGCAAACAGCTTTTGGCGCAGATACTGCCCGTATCGCCCCACCTTAAAATCAGCGACCACATTACTGAACGAGGGAAAGACTTTTTTGAGGCCGCCCGGGGTCAGGATCTGGAAGGTGTCATGGCCAAAGACGCCCAAAGCACCTACCGGCCCGGAGTCCGCACCAAGAGCTGGCTAAAGGTTAAAACTCACCGGCGCCAAAAAGCGGTCGTCGGCGGTTTTACGGAGCCGCGCGGTAGCCGTCAAGGACTGGGGGCGGTAGTGCTGGGAGTCTACCAAGACGACAAGCTGGTTTATATAGGTCACACCGGAGGCGGTTTCACCGACCAGAGTTTAGCGCAGATGAAGCGGCGCTTAAAGCCACTGATTCGTCAAACCTCACCATTTTCCGCCAGCTTTAAGACCAACGCCCCGGTTACCTGGGTCGAGCCGCGGGTGGTGGTTGAGGTGAGCTTTGCCGAGTGGACCGGAGACGGCCACATGCGCCAGCCTATCCTGGTGGGCGTACGCGAGGACAAGGACCCCCGGCAGGTACGCCGGGAACTGCCCCAGGCTGTGCCAGTAGGCGGTAGCGAGGAGACCGCAGAGAGCAAGCAGGATCCCTCGGACAAACCAGACATCACTCAGTATTCCATGCCTGAGAGTAAAAAGGCACGAAACCGCCGGGGTCAAAAAGAGGCAACGCACAGCAACAATCAAGAGCTGGTGATAGGTAGAAAAAAACTGCGTACTACGCACCTTAATAAGGTTTTTTGGCCTGACGAAGGTTACACTAAGGGCGACGTCATCGCCTACTACCGCCGCATGGCCCCGCTCATGCTGCCCTACCTAAAAGACCGGCCCCAGTCGCTGCTGCGCCACCCAAACGGGATTAACGGTAAGAGCTTTTTTCAAAAAGACATGGACTTGGGCCAGCTGCCCCGGTGGGCCAAAACCTACGCTGTGCGCAGTCAGTCCGAGGACCGCGACATCGATTACCTGGTTTGCAACGATGCCGCCACCCTGGTTTATATGGCCAACCTGGGCTGCATCGAGATCAATCCTTGGAACTCGCGCACCAAACGACCCGATCACCCCGACTACCTGGTGATGGATCTGGACCCGGAGGACATCGGCTTCGAGCAGGTCATCGAGGTGGCCCAAGCCGTCTACCAAGTCTGTCAGCGGGCGGGCGCCCCCAGCTACTGCAAAACCTCCGGCGCCACCGGCCTGCACATTTATGTGCCCCTGGCCGCCCGCTACGATTACGAGCAAACCAAAGAGTTTGCCCGCTTGATCGGCCTGCTGGTTAACCAAACACTGCCGGACATCACCAGTCTGGAGCGCAGTCCGGCCAAGCGCCAGCAAAAGGTCTACCTCGACTACCTGCAAAACCGGCGCGGCCAGACGATGGCAGCCGCCTACTCGCTGCGGCCCAAACCGGGCGCCACCGTCTCGACGCCCCTGAGGTGGGACGAGGTGAAACCAGGCCTCAAGCCCTCTGATTTTACCATCCGCACCATTACGGACCGGGTTAATCAGGTGGGCGACCTGTGGCGGCCGGTGATAGGGAAGGGGATTGACTTGCAGGCCTGCCTCGAGCGTTTGACGGCTAGCGGCTCATAAAGCGCCAAAGCGGGCGTGCGGACTAAATGTGATACGCTATTTAGCGTTAAGGTAAAGTCTATGATAAAAGTTCTCTTAGTCGAAGATGACGCCAGCATCCTCAACGCTTACAGCTTCATTTTCGCTAAAAAAGGTTACCAGGTTTACCCTGCCAGCACCGCCAGAGAGGGCTTGGCCCTGGCCGCCGAACAGCGGCCGGAAGTGATCGTGCTGGATATGCTGATGCCTCAAATGAGCGGCCTGGATTTCCTGCGCCAGCTGCAACCCAAAACGACGCTGCCAAACAGCAAGGTTGTTGTTATGAGTAACACCGAGTCGCCCAAAATTATCGAGGAAGCCACCGGTCTGGGCGCCGACCGCTACCTGCTAAAGGTTGACCACACCCCCGGTGCCGTGGCAGACGTGGTGGCCGACATGCTCGCTCAATCATAAAATGGCTCTCGACCGGCGGTTCTACTTAGACGACGCGGCCCTGGTAGCCCGGAGGCTACTAGGTAAGCTGCTGGTCAACGAAGTTGACGGCCGGATGTCCGCCGGTAAGATCGTCGAAACCGAAGCCTACCTGGGCAGCCGCGATCCGGCCAGTCATGCCTTCCGCGGCCAAACGCCCCGCAACGCCGTCATGTTCGGTCCCGCGGGCCGGGCCTACATTTACTTCACTTACGGCCTGCACTACTGCTTCAACGTGGTGGCCGGGCCGGTAGGCGTCGCCGAAGCGGTCTTAATCCGGGCGCTGGAGCCGGTGGAGGGGGTCGAACTGATGATGCGGCGGCGGGGTCAGACCGACAGACGGCAGCTGTGCAGCGGTCCGGCTAAACTGGTGCAGGCGCTTGGCATCACTCAGCTCCAAAACGGTGCCGACATCACCCGCGGTCCGCTCTACATCTCGCAGCTGGACCAGCCAAGCGACGATCAAATCATAGCGGCGCCCCGCATCGGCATTACCCGGGCCACCGACCGGCCGCTGCGCTTTTTGATTAAGGACAGCCCGTTTGTGTCGAAGCCGCCCCGGCGGAATGTATAATAACGATGATGCTAAATGAAACCAAACACTACGATTTCCGTGATGGGGACAAAAAGCCAAACAAAACTCGTAACCGCTACCGCCGCAAAGCCGTCCGTTACCTGCTGGTGCTGTTGGTAGGGGCGGCGGTTTACGCTCTGGCGGCGCCGGAAGCCGCCCAAAACACCATTAACGAGGCGGCCAGAACCGCTCCGGGGCATTACCGGGTGGTCGAGGTGGTCGACGGCGATACCATCCGGGTAGAACTAAGCGGACAAACCGAAACCGTCCGCCTGATCGGCCTTGATACGCCCGAGACCAAAGACCCGCGCAAACCGGTGCAGTGCTTTGGCCAGGCGGCGGCCGCCAAGGCCCGCGAGCTGATGGCCGGCGGCAGCGTCCGGCTGGAAGCCGACCCGAACGACTCCGACCGCGACAAGTACAAGCGCCTGCTGCGCTACGTCTACCTGCCAGATGGACAGCTGGTTAACGCCGAGATGATCAGACAAGGCTACGCCTTTGCCTACACCATTTTTCCGTTTGAAAAGCTGGAGGAGTTCCGCGAGCTGGAGCGCCAGGCCCGAGAGCAAAACCTCGGCCTGTGGGCGGGCTGCGAGGTCGATGAATCAAGCCGGGTTAAGCAGACCAACGAGCAGCCATGACGGCGCGCTGCCGATGCGCCGTCAATAGCTAGCTTTAACCCCCAGCCGTACGCAAGCGCCCCTCCAGATTTGACAATTACCCATTTTTAATGTAAATATTGATCAATCTGTGAGGGTGCAGATCGTACCCCAAAAACTGCGGGAGGTTTGGCATGAAGACTTGGCGCATTGTGGCGGTTTGCCTGTTTGTGATCGGCACCGTAATACTGGCAACGTTCTTTACCCGACAGGACTCTTCGGCAGACAGCTGCCCGGCCCAAGATACCTGCACCCGGCAGCTGGGTGAGCTGCAAGGGCACCTGTTTAAGCCCGTGCAGGCCTACGGCTCGTGGCTGGGAGCCCAGTTGCACCAGGTGCGTTCGCCCGAGCCGAACGCCGCCGAACGGGCCATCACGAATGCCGTGGTCAAGCGGCAAGCCGGTCTGTTGGAGACCGTTAATTGGCGGATGATTGTGGGTATCGGCTTCGCCTTGATCGTCTTGTTGTGTGTGCTCAGCAAACAACTCACCACCAACCTGTGGCGACGCTGCGGCATCATCCTGGCGGTTGTCTTCATGATCGCCACCGCCGGATTCCCCAAATCCGGACTGGTACTCAAAACGGTGGCTAACCCGGCTACCTACATCAAGGACCTGCCGGTACGGGCGGAGAACGCTTTTGTGCAGTCTCCCCACGCCATCATGCAGTTCGGCAACTTTGGCCGGACCGATCTCGGCCAGGGTTATGCCAACCGCCTGCTTGAGGGTGGCAGCTTAACCAAGAGCGAACGTGATCAGGCCAGCTCCCCCTCGGGCATCCGCCAAGCCACCCTGACCGCCCCGGCGGCGCTGCTGAACATCCTCAGCGTCGGACCGATCATGGCTGCACTGGCCTTCATGGGGCAAGCGTCCGACGCCGTCATTCAACTGGGGTGGGTTTTGTTGCCGCTGGCACTGGTCTTGTACTGGTTCGACGGCACCAGACGCTGGTTCTGGCGCTTTGCCAGAGGCATGCTGGCCTTGTGGGCGGTGATGGCCCTGTCCGGCGCGGCCCTGGCGGCGGTCTCGCTGGCCTACGCCTGGCTGTACGACAACTTTACCAGTCAAGGCTGGCTAGGGGAGGCCACCAATCTGGTGGCCGGACTGGGGGCAGGGATCTTGCTGCTCAAGCACCGCGGGCGTCTGCTCAAGCGAGTTTTGACTCCGTTTGTGGCTTTTACGGTTGGGTTGTGGCGTTTCATCATGCACGGCTGGCGGCGGCCCTCGGCCGACCAACAGCCAGCCCTGGAACGGGGCAAGTTTATCGACGTCCCGTCACAGCCTGTCCTGGAGCAGACCAGGAGGATCGCCCTCCGGCGCTGAAGCATCTGTTCTTGGCCGGCCTCGCAACTCTTCTTGCGGGGCCGGCCAATCTCTTTTATAAGCGGTTAAGTTTGACAGACGGTACTTTATACGATAGAACTTAGTTACTGTTCCGGTGGTAGAAAGCATTTTTGACAAGCTCAAACAACAGGAGGCTGTCATGGATCAACGCTCCGCCACGGCCTCCCCGGCAGGGTGGGCCCGTCTGTTGCCGATTCCGGTGTTTCTGGTTCTCTTTCTAGCGTTCTTTCCGGGTTTGAGCCAAACCCCGGCCTGGGCCAGTACGGCTCAAATCGAGCAGCTCAAGCAGATTCCCGGCATGGCGCCGGTGGTAGAGGCCGCCCAGGCCGCCGTCACGGTGGCGCAGGAGGTAGCGCAGCCGATACCCACGGCGCCAACGTCAGGTTCTGCCTGCGCTCAGCTGCTGCAACATCCGCGGCTTGAACTGCGCGGTGGCCCCAGCTACCCTGACGGGCCGCGACAGGACCTTGAGCGCGGCGTCGTCAACCCCCGTCTGTGCCAACTGCTGGTTAACTTGCTTGACCAGCAGCCCGACCTGAATATCTGGGTTAAGGTGTTCAAAACCGGGCACTTCGCCTGCGTCAATGGCTCGCAAGTGGCTGATCCTAACGACCCAAACTCTCCCGGTTGTCGCATTAGCGACCACTTCGGTGGTAACGGTGTCGACATATTCGGAGTAACCGGCCCGGTTGACGTGTTTGGACCCACCGGCCCGGTTAGCGCCAACAACAGGGCGGCCCATCGGGTGGTCGAGTGGCTGGTGCAGCAAGGAGGCCATACCCGGCCCCATCAGATCATCCACCCTTTCGTTGACATTCCGCCTCAGGGTAAGCACCTGTTCCCGGACCTCGAGCACCACGACGACCACATCCACATCGGTGGGTTCGACTAAAAGGAGGCTTCATGGAGCAACACTCCGCCACGGCCTCCCCGGCCCGGCTGATACCGATTCCGGCGTTTCTGTTTCTCTTTCTAGCGATCTTTCCGGGTTTGACTCAAACCGCCTGGGCCAGTACGGCTCAAATCGCGCAGCTCAAGCAGATTCCCGTCGTCGCGCCGGTCGTTGAAGCCGCCCAGGCCGCCGTCACGGCGGTACAGGAGGTGACGCAACCGGAGCCTGCGGTGGCACTGGAGCAACCAACCCCGTTTGCCGAAAGCAACATCCCGCCTGAGTACCTGGTGCTCTACCAGCAAGCGGCCGCTAACGCCTGCCCCGAACACCTGCCATGGACTGTTTTGGCCGGAATCGGCTCGCGGGAAAGCGACCATGGCCGCCACCAAGGTGATGGCGTCCAGTCGGGCAGCAACGCTTACGGCGCCTCGGGCGTGATGCAAATCGGCACGCGAGCCGACCTGCCAGCCGGCGACCAGTGGGCGGTGGTAGGCGCCGACGGCGACGGCGATGGGGTAAAAGACGTCCACAACCCCGCCGACGCCATTCCCGGCGCCGTCAACCACCTGCGCCGCGGCGGCGTTTGCGAAGGCCAGCTGGGGCAGGCTATCTGGAACTACAACCATGCCTGCTGGTACATCCACAAGGTTGTGTCACGGGCGCGGGAGTACGGCTTGCCCAGCGACCACGTAGTCAGCTTCACCGGCAAGTGCCCCGGACGCCAGTTTTAGTCCGACAAACGGCTAGAAAGGAGCAACATGGAGTGGTTGATTGTATTGGCCGGCGTCGCAACCTTGATGCTGGCGGCCTACCTGCGACAGCGGTGGCTGCTGCAGCGCTGGACCCGCAACCATCAATTGTTCATGGAGGTCATGGCTCTGGTGATGCAGCACTGTCCCGGCGGCTCGCACCATGATCTGGTCGAGACCCGGCGTTCAAAGCCCCTGTACCGGCAGCTTTGGATCTGGCCAGGCGGCATCGAGGTGACGCTCGACAACCGCCAGCGCCAACTGGTACTCAAGATTGGCCAAGATCAAGTCGCGCTCACACAGGTAGTCAACGTCGGGATAGCCGCCGCCTTGATCGCCAGCCCAATCGTCCACGTTGAGCTGCCCACCGGCCACGCAGTCACTGAAGACGATGACGAACGCGACACTGGCCAGCCGCAGCGGGATTCGGCCTAACCAAGCGTTGGCTACAGCAACCAGCCGCGGCGGATCCCGGTCACACACCGGGATCCGCCGCACGCCTCAAACGAGGCGTTTTTTTGTACCAAAAAACCCTGCCGTCAAAGCTGTACTGACCGCCAAAAAAGACTTGACATTAAATAGCCTTTGTAATAAAGTATTCTAACAATTTGACATTTCGTCAGGAGGGTGGTCTTTGCCGTAAGCTGCCTTCCGAAAAAACCTTTTTTTCGCCAGCCAGGTTCCGGTTAAGACACCGGACCTGGCTCTTTTGATGAGAGCTGTTTGCACCTTGAAGTCCTTACCAGCTCAACCCAACGAGGAGCGTCGTCATGACCAGTGCTCAACGTCAGCGCGGTGCCCCCGCCGGACGCAAGCCCAGTAGCGCGAGCGACTTGACCGTCGTCACAGACGGCCTGGGACAAGCATCGCCATACAGCATCGAGCGTATCCTGCCCCAGAAGCCAGCCAAAGCCAGGCGCCCGCCGGCCAAACATGGCTACCGCGGCCGGATCAACCGGTTGCCGGGGGTGCATCTGCCCCCGGAGCGCATGGAACTAAACCGCCGCGCTATCGCCGGCTCCATCATCGGCCGTGTTGTGGTCGCCTTGCAGAAGAAGGGCGGCTCCGGCAAGACCACCACGTCGCTGACCCTGGGCCAAACGATACAGGGATTCAACCGGGATCACGTCATCGTACTTGATCTTAACCTCGATCGCGGCACGATCAGCAACAAAGTGGGAGCCTCCAAAGCCTTAGCCGAATCTAAAACGGTCAACCATTTGGCCAGGCAGGCAGCCGAGATCCGCAGCGTAGGAGACATGAGGGCGTACGCCCACCGCGTTGCGACAACGGGATTGGATGTGGTTTTCTCCCCAACCGACCCCGCCGCTATCGGCGCGGCTGAGTTTACCGCCATCATGAACTGTCTGAAGCCCCACTACTGCGTCATCATCGACTGTGGCACCCGGTTTGACCACCCGGTCATGCCGGCCATCTGCCGGTACGCCGACCAAGTAGTCATCCCGACCCAAACCGGCAGCGACAGTCTCGAGCAAGCGCTGGAGACTCTCAACGCTCTGGTGGCGATGGGCTATCCCGATTTGGCCGATGACGCACTGATGGTGATCAACCGGTTCAACCGCCGTAACCTACTCGACAGGCGGGCCGCCCGCAGTCGGACAAAGAGTCTTTACAGCCAGTACGGCTTGCGCACCTTCCGAGTGCCGTTCGACAAGAACCTGGAAGATGCCCATCGGTTCCGGCACGTGTCGGTTCCAACCGCGTTCGCCTACCTGGATCTGGCCGCCGCCGTGGTGAACGGTTTTCAGGATCAGGCCAAAGCGGGCTCCGTCGCGCCGCCCCAGACAAAAGGCCGCAGACGTTTCACGACATCGGCAGTAGCCGGTGTGGTTGCCGCCGGTGTCGGCCTGACGCCAGCGGCTCACGCCGACACCCAGGTGCGGCTACCAGACCCGCCCGGCGCGCCAACGGTACCAACCACGGCACCGCCGCCGCCGGTGACGGTCAAGCAGGTCGCACCGACAACCACCACCCCAGTGGCCCCGGTCACCCCTACCACGGCGCCGCCGCCGCCGGTCGCAGTCAACTCCCAACCCGCCGCCACCGTCGCAACCGAAACGCAAACCCGGTCCGGCGTGGCCGGGCCGGACGCAGCCGCCGTTCAGCGGGAGGTCGACAAAGCCGCATCTGCAACGGCAGGGGAACCGGCGGCTGAACCAGCTGGCGGCGGTACGGTTACCCGCCAGGAACACTCAAGCGTCTCCGGCGGTACCGCCACCGTTTCAACCGGCAACCAACGGGCGGTAGGAAACGTGACGGCTGACCCCGCCGCAGCGCCAGAAGCGCCAGCGGCAGCACCGGCCGAAGGTACCGCACCACAGGCAGCGGTAACGGCTGCGCCATCGGCGCAGACGCAGGCTGGGAAAGCGGACCAGGCACAAACGGTCCCCGGACCGGTAGCGGCTCCATCAGTCGCCGCCCCCGGACTCGCAGCGTCACCCAATACGCGGGCGACACCAAGGCGTTTCACCGCGCCAAACAGCCCGCCGCCATCCGCCGAT
>JAHWKN010000021.1 GCA_019347875.1 Candidatus Parcubacteria bacterium | reverse complement strand
CCAAACAGCCGGATCGCCAGCGGCGGATAAAGCCGAGGACTGTTTGAGCCCCGATGCAATCGGAGCGAGTTCCGCAGGCCCGCCGGTGGCGGTCCGGCTGGCTTGGAGCGAACGACCTGCTCGGCCGGTTTTGGTTACTTTTGGCGGGACAAAAGTAACGAAAGGAGCGGGATTACGGGGGAGTTAGGAGGAGAAGCGGTGAGACCGCTGGGAGAGGGATGGGAGGCGATAGGTTAGTCGGGGTGAGCCAAGTCAACAGCGATGGTAGTGCCGCTGAGGCACTACTTCACCGCCAGCTCCCTTGCCTCCTCCAGCCGTATCGACAGCAGTTTCGAAACCTGATGCTCATCCATGGTCACCCCGTACAAACTGTGGGCCGCCTGCATCGTCTGCCGGTTGTGGGTAATAACGATCAGCTGCGAGCGCTTGGCGATATCTCGCAGTATACCGGCCAAACGGCCGGAGTTGGCCTCATCCAGCGCCGCATCAACCTCGTCCAGCACCACAAACGGACTGGGGCTGGCGTGCAGGATGGCCGCCAGCAGGGCGATACCGGTGAGAGCCCGCTCGCCGCCCGAAAGCATCGCCAGCCCCTCCACCCGCTTGCCCGGCGGCGAGGCCTTGATCTCGATACCGTAAACACCGGCCGCATCGACCCGCAGCGCCAGTCCGGCCCGCCCGCCGTTAAACAGGCGCTCAAAGTAAGCCTCAAAGTGCTTAGATATGTCGGCAAAGGCCGCTTCGAACTTGGTTTTAATCAGCTGCTCAAGCTGCGCTATCACCTTAGCCATATCGGCCTGGGCCCGCTCCAGATCCGCCACCTGCTCGGTCATAAAACGGTGGCGCCCCTCCACCTCCCGGTACTCCTCCATCACCGCCTGGTCGGCCCCGCCGTCACTCAAGCGGGCATCCAGCACCGCCAGCTCGCGCTCCCGCCGCTCCAAGCTCTGCCAGGAGTCGTCCGGCTCCGCCGGCCCAGCGCCGGCGACCTCCTCTCCAGCCCAATCCCGCGCCCGCGCCGCGTACTCCCCCAGGGCTTGGCGGTGGCGCGCCAGCCGGTCGGTCAGCTCCGCCTGGCGGGCTTGGCTGGCCGACCGGTGCGACTTAGCCGCCTCTAGGTCGGCCGCTAAGCGAAACACCTGCTCGGCCGGAGACTCCGGCGCCGGTCCGCCCGCCAGCTGTCCGCGCAGCTCGGTTACCGCCTGGTTTACCGCTGTCAGTCTCTGATCCAGACTCGCCAGCTGCCGCCGGCGCTCGGGTACGGCCTTGTCGACGGCCAACCGCCGCTGCGCCAACCGCCGCTTAGCCTCGCTTAACTGCCGGCTAAGCTGCTGGCCGGCGTTGTCCGCCTGCTCCCGGTCAAGCTCCAACGACCGCACCCGGATAACGGCCGAGGTGTAGCCATCATGAATGTCGTCGCGGCGCTTCAGTAAACCGTTCAGCCGCTGCTGCAGCGCCCGCATTTGGCCGAGGACATCGTCCTGACCTTCGCGGGCGTGCGCCAGCAGCCGCCCGGCCTTGTACACCATCAGCCGCAGCTGATGGCCGTTGGCCTGGACCGCGCCAAGATCGCTGGCCACCTGTTTTAAGATCGCCAGCGCCTGAGTGATAAACTCCTGCCGGCTGGTCGCCTCGCTGTCACGTCTGAGCTTGCCCAGTTCGTTTTGTCGGGTGCGAATCTCCCGGTCGACCGCCTCTTGAGCGGCCACCGACTCGGCTTCGGCGGCCTCGGCCTTGGTAATGGCCTGCTGCAGTGACCGCTGGACGTCAGAATTTTTGGCCAGCTCGCCCTCCAGCCGCTTCACCTGCCGGGCGTCCTCCCCGGCGGCTTGACCGTGCTCCTCCAGAGACTGCAGTTCAGCCCTTTTGACGCTTAGATCGTTACTTAGCTCGTCGCGCTGCAGCTCCAGCTCGCGCAGCTGTTTGGTTAACTTTTCCCGGCTGCGTTGCTCCAAAGCGTAATCAGCCTGGATCTGCCGCCGCTTCTCTTCCAGCGCCTTAACGGTGCCGGCCTGCTCGGCGGCCGTTTTGGCCAGCTGCTCCAGCTCTTGCCGGGTGCCAGACAGCTGCGCCTCATGATACCGCCGCCCCGCCGCCACATACGCCCGCCGCTTTTGGGTCAGCTCGGCCTTGAGCTGCCCGTGCTGCTTGGCCGCTTCCACCCCGCGCTGCAGCGTTTTTAAGCGCGGCTCAAGTTCGGTGATAATGTCACGCGCCCGGGTCAGGTTGGCGCCCGTGGCCTCGAGCTTACGGCCGGCCTCGGCCCGCTTCAGCTCGTACTGGCGGATGCCGCTGGCCTCATCGAACAGCATCTTACGCTCGGCCGGCGTGGCCAAAATAAAGTTGTCGATCATGCCCTGGCCGATCACGGCGTAGGAGTTTTGCCCGAAACCAGACTGGGCTAACAGCTGCTGCACCTCATGCCGGGCCACCCGCCGGCCGTTGAGCTTATACTCACTCTCGCCGCTGCGGTAAAGCACCCGCGACAGCTCGATCTCCGAAAAATCGATCGCCATCGCCCCGTCGCTGTTGTCCAGCAGCAAACTAACCTCGGCCAGGCTGGCCTTGGGACGCTTGTCGGTGCCGGCAAACACCAGCTCCTCGCTCTTTTTAAGCCGCAAATTTTTACTCGACTGCTCGCCCAGCCCCCAGCGAATGGCGTCGGCCACGTTGGATTTGCCCGATCCGTTCGGCCCCACGATGGCGCTGATCCCCGGTTCGAAATCCAGTACCGTCTTACCGGCAAACGACTTAAACCCATTAATTTTTAGCCGCCTTAAATACACTCACACCACCTTAAACCATTACCATCATTGTAACGGCTGGGGTGATGGCTGTCACCATAACTTATGCCGGTCAAAACTTGTATAAAAGCAAAAGGACCCCCTCGGCCTAACGGCTAAGGAAGTCCTACAGAGGGTTGGAGGTAGCGGGGGCGGTCAAACCCGCCCCCGCTACCTTGCTTTTACTTGCTATTGCTCAACTAGCCCAGACAGAAGGCAACGTAAAGGCAACGTAAAGGGCGGTGACGGAACAAGCCTCGGAACCTTGGCTCCGTCACCATTTCTACAAACTGCCGCATCCGAGAAATCACTCTCATTGTCCGATCGTCCGATCGGTTGAGAGACGGCACCCATCCTCAACGCACTGCAGGGGGATGGGACTGAGGAGTTAGAAGGGGCTCACCCGAGAGAGCTTGTTCTTCTGTGCACAACCCGGCCACGAGGTTGCTCCTGCTGCACTTGATCCGTCGCGCCTTGCGTGGCGCCCGGGTAGGATCCGCTAGCTTACCGGTCGGACTGGCGCCCTTAGAACGGCGGCAGTTCGAGCGATTTAGCCTAGCATGTGGCACTGATGGTCCCCCGCCGTCGCACTTGGCCTTGCCAAGTATCACGGCAAATGCGCAAGCGGAGTGAACCTATCAAGGCCCACGATGACGGCGGGGGACAATGGTTGCTGCTAATGCAGCGACCGGTGCCTCCGCACCGGGACCAGACCGAAGGGCGCTGACTGCGCCAGCTTCGGCGTGGGCCGCTCCCCCGGACTCACCCGGAGTGGCCCGCCCGGTACGGAGGCCGCTTGTGTCACTTGAGTGACGACCGGTAGGCTCGAAGTAAACCCACTGATCGCCGCTCAAGCGGTTTTTAAGGAACGCTCAGCCATATTAATGCAGGTCTAGAGGTTTTTCAACCCTATCTTTCCATTATACCACAACGTCCCCTTACTTGTCAACCTGCGGCTGTAAGTTAGGCGGCTGCGCCTTGGACTGGCGCTTGACGTACTGCTTGAGCGCGTTGGTGGCGGCCATCTGCTGGGCGGCTTGCTTGCTTGAACCCTGGCCCTGGCCGCACAGCTTTGAGCCGACAAAAGCTCCCACCACAAACACCTTGTCGTGGTCCGGCCCGGTTTCTTTCAGCACCCGATACACCGGCGTGTAGCCGTCGCGCTCTTGGGCCAGCTCCTGAAACTTGCTCTTTGGGTCGATCCAGCTGCCCGCCTCCAAAATCTGCGGCAGCAAAGCAATGATCTGCTTGGTGATAAAGTTTTTGGCCGCCTCGTAGCCCTGGTCGAGGTAGATCGCGCCGATCAGCGCCTCGACACAGTTGGCCAAGATCAGCGCGCGGCTGCGGTCGTTGCCCTTGGCCTCGCCGCGGCTTAACTTCAAGTACTGGCCCAGCTCTAGCTCCTCGGCTACCGCGCTTAAGCTCTCGGTCTTGACCAAGGCGCTGCGCCAGTTGGTCAAGTCGCCCTCCGGGTTAGAGTAGTTGCGGTACAGGTAATCGGTCACCACCAGCTCCAAGACGGCGTCGCCCAGAAACTCCAGCCGCTCGTTGTGCTCCAAGCCCAGTTTGGCGTGCTCGTTGAGGTATGAACGGTGAATAAAGGCCCGCTCAAGCAAGGCGGGATCTTTAAACGTCACCCCAATTTTGTCTTGTAGCTGGTTCAAGTCATTCACCTTCTTTAGGCTTTCTGCTCAAGCTTATTTAATCCCAGCCGAAACAGCTTCTCGGTATCCTTATACTCAATCAACTTCAGCGCTTCAGCCTGCGGAAACCAGGCGGCATCGGTAATGCCCTCGCCCAGTTCAGGCTTGAGGTCGTCGGTGTTGCCCAGCGCCTCCATCAGAAAAACGTAGGTGGTCATAAAAATCAGCTTGCCCTCTTTGCGGTAGAAAAAGTAAATTTTATCCAGCTTGTCGCGGATTTTGAGCTTGCGCAAGCCGGTTTCTTCGCGCACCTCACGCAGCGCGGTCTGTTCTAACTGCTCACCCTCCTCCACGTGCCCCTTGGGAATGCTCCAGCGGCCCATCTTGTCTTGAATCATTAAAATGTCGACGCCCTGCGGCTGGCGGCGGAACACCACCCCCCCGGCGGTGTATTCGCGTACCGCCCGCTGCGGGGTATCGGTCCGGTTGGTTGGCGGCCGCTTCATGTTAGGTTTATTTGTCATTTGAGTTGGGTGCTTCTGATTTAGGCTGATCTGCTTTGGACCGGTGATCCTCCTCCGGCTCGTACACATCGCTGCCGCGGTAAATCGTACCCAGCACGCCGTTAATAAACTTACTGGAGTTTTCGCCGCCAAAGGCCTTGCCCAGCTCGACCGCCTCGTTGATGGCCACCTTTGGCGGTACGTCGCGCGCCAGCATCAGCTCGTAGACGCCGATGCGCAGGATGATCTTATCGATCTTGGCGATCTGCTCCACCGGCCACTCCGGCGCGGCCGGGCCGATGATACCGTCGATCTCGTCCACGCGAGAAGCCACCCCACTCACCACCTCGCGGACGAAGTCGGTGTCGTCGATGCTGGAGGAGAACTCATTTAAGTTGCGCGCCAGGATGGCGTCCAGCTTAACGCCGGCCCCCGCTCCGCCCTGAAAGTCGTATTCGTAAAGCGTCTGCATGGCCACGATCCGGCCAAGGTGCCGGTTAGAAGCCATGACGCCTGAGGGATAAACGGGTTTGGTGTCTCGCAGTTAGTAGTTCGCGTTTCGACGGACTACGATCTACGAGATACGATATACGAAACATGCTTAAACCTTCAAAACCTTCCGGCCACGGTACATGCCGCAGGCGGTGCAGGCGCGATGGGGGCGGGTAGCTTTGCCGCAAGACGCGCAGGCGGTGACGACCGCTGCGCCGAGGGCGTCGTGGCTGCGACGCTGGCCCTGGGCGCTGCGGGTGGTGCGTTTTTTGGGAACTGCCATGGTTTTCCTTTCGATAATCCGAGGTCCGACCTCATAAAAGTTACTAAAACGTCTTTGCAGACCGCCTGGAGGTCGGACCTCCCGGCCATTCTAGTGCTCGTGCTCCGCCTCCTGCGGCTGACCGCAATCTATGCACAGACCCAAACAGGCCTCTCGGCACAGCAGCTGAATCGGCAGGGCCAACAGCAGCTCCTGACGCACCAGCGGCGCCAGATCGATCTCGAACCGTTTGGAGATTGGCCACTCATCCCCCTCCGCCTCGGCGTTGGGGTTAAAGCTAAACCGGCCTCCCAGTTGAATCCGGGCAGGGTGCGTAAAGCTACTCAAACAACGGTGACACTCCAGTTTGAGCTGCGTGGCCAACTCGCCTTCGACCAGCAGCACGTCATCGAGCTTAGTGATGGTGGCGCTGCCGCCTAAGTCCTCGGCCAACTCGACGTCGGGCAAATCCGGCCGCTCGCCCTCGATGGCAAACTCCGCCCGCTCCCCCGTCTCTCTATCTAAAATGTCTTTGATGTTGATGTGCATAGCGCACTCTTGGGCCGATTATACCGTAAGGTGAATAACCGCGCAAACTTGACGGTCGAAACTTCATGTCCTAACGTTCGTCCCGCCCAGGAGGAGTGACGTGGCTACAATCGACCTTGACCGCCTAGACATAGGAAGCGATGAGTACCTCGCAAATTTGCTCGTCTACCCCGGCGGGCGCATCCATCTACCGGAAGGACTAGCGTCAGAGATGGGCTTGGAGCGTTCCCAGGTTACCCTTTACCGGATTGGTGACTGCCTCATCCTCAAACCAGCTCCTCTGCCTCCCTATGTCCGAGCGCTGCTGGAAGAGATTGACCTTTCCGGGGCAACGACGAGGGTGAGGAGCCAGGCGGTTCAACCGAGCGCAGCAATAAGCGTTCGTCAGAGTGAATGAACTGCTAGGCGCTCCCGGCTTAACCGCCGGGGGCGCCTCTCGCTTTCTCTTGATCGGGCAAGTCAGGAGCTTTACTGCACCACGAAATTAACCAGCTTGCGCGGAACGACGATCGTCTTTATCACCTTTTTACCCTCCAGATAGCGCTGAACGGCCTCCTGGGCTTTGGCGGTTTCTTCCAGCTGGCGCTCGTCGGCCTCCGCCGGCAGCGTCATGGTGCCGCGCAGCTTGCCGTTCACCTGCAGCACTATCTCCACCAGCTCTTCTTGAATCAACTCAGGATCGTACTTCGGCCAACCCTGCACGTGCACGCTCTCGGTCTCGCCCAGCTGACTCCACAGCTCCTCGGCCAGGTGCGGGGCGGCCGGTGCCAACATCAATATCAACGCGCGCAGGGTTCGCTGGGCGAGTTGTCGGTGGCCGGGATCGTTTAAGATCTTGCGCGTATCCGGAGCCCCTAAAAAGTTGGAGTACTCCATCAGGCTACTGACCATGGTATTAAATCTCATACCTTCGATGTCCTCATGCACTTTTTTGATCGTCTGATGGGTCATTCGATCAATGGAGGCTACAACCGCCCCATCCGACCCGGTCTTCTGTCCACTGCCTGCCGGCTGCCCACCCTGCATCAGCTGCTGCGATAAATCCCACACTCGCCGCAAGAACCGGCTAATCCCGGCCAGGCGCTCGTCGCTCCAGCTGGTGGTCTCGTCGTATGGCGCCATGAACATGACATAAAGCCGCAGCGTGTCGGCCCCGTACGCCTTGATGGTCACCATCGGGTTGACGACGTTACCGAGCGACTTACTCATTTTGCGGCCGTCTTTGGCCAGGACCATGCCTTGCCCGCGCCGGGCGGCGTAAGGCTCGGGGGTAGGAACCAGCTTTTGATCATATAGAAACTGGTGCCAGAAACGCGAGTACAACAAGTGTAATGTAGTGTGCTCCATGCTGCCTAAATACAGATCGACCATACCCCAGTACTTCAGCTTGTTGTAATCGGCAAAGGCTTTAGGGTTGTGAGGATCGATGTAGCGCAGGTAGTACCAGCTGGAACCGGCCCAGTTGGGCATGGTGTCGGTCTCGCGCTTGGCCTTACCGCCGCACTGCGGACACTCGGTGTTCACCCATTCGGCGATGGCGGCCAAGGGGCTCTCGCCGGTGTCGGTTGGCTCATAATGCTCCACCTTAGGTAACTCGACCGGCAGCCGGTCTTCAGGTACCGGCACAGCTCCGCATTTGGGACAGTGCACAATCGGAATCGGCTCTCCCCAGTAGTGCTGGCGACTAAAAATCCAGTCGCGCAGCTTGTACTTAACGCTGGCTTTCGCCTGGCCTTGCCGGTGCAGGTCGTCGACAATGGCCCGGCTGGCCGCACGGCCGCTTAGACCATTGTACTGGCCGGAATTTATAAGTTCACCTTCTCCTGTAATCGCCGTAGTGCGCCATAATTGCTCCCAAACCATTTTTTGGTGATCAGGAGTCAGCCTATGCAAAACTTCATCTTTGCCAACCCAAACAAGTGTATGGATCTTTTGTTCAGAGTCAGTAATTGCCTTCTGTCCCTCAAGATTCTCTACCTCGGCTAGCAGAACATGGGTAACGGCTTTTCGGTTTTGACTTTTGTGTGACGCGCAATATTTAGCTGCCGTAACCCAGGGCAGCTTTTTTCGTATCTTGACACCATGCAGCGCTGCTTCCTCTTTTATCTCCGTCAAAGCTGCTTCTTCAGGTGTTTGACCCCTTTCAACCCCGCCCATAATTGCGGTGGTAATGCCTTCTAGGCTTTCATGCCAATCAAGGAGCGCAAATTTACCGGTTGCCTTATCCATTAGATGTACAATCACCGTTTCTCTTACTACTTCCTGATAGCCCTCCCGCGGAGGATTAGTAGTGTCGTCTGCACAGGGCATGATTACTTGTTGGATTGGCAACTTAAACTGTTGGGCAAACTCGAAATCCCGCTCGTCGTGAGCCGGTACGGCCATGATGGCGCCTGTACCGTAACCCATGAGTACATAATCGGCGATCCAGACCGGAATTTCCTGGTTGTTGAGTGGATTAACCGCCATGGCGCCGGTCCACACACCCGTCTTAGGGCGATCCTCCTCTTGCCGTTCCAGCTCTGATTCCGATTGAACTTTCTTAATGTAGCGTTCAACCGCCGCCTTCTGCTTTTCTGTAGTAATCTGCTCGACCAGCGGATGCTCGGGTGCGAGTACCAAAAATGTAGCTCCTCCTAGGGTGTCGGGACGAGTGGTAAAAACCCCTATTTCACTCTTCGAATCCCGAATCCGGAAGGTAATTTCCGCCCCCTCGCTTTTGCCGATCCAGTTAATCTGCTGGGTGGCGATGCGCTCCGGGTAGTCGACCGTCTTCAGTCCCTCGATTAAGCGGTCGGCATAGGCGGTAATTTTCAGCAGCCATTGATTTAATAGCTTCTTCTCTACCTCGGTACCGCAGCGCTCATGCCGGCCGCTAACCACCTCTTCGTTAGCCAACCCGGTTTTGCACTTGGGGCACCAGTTAATGGGAATGTTGGCTTGGTACGCTAGCCCTTTTTTAAAGAACTGCAAAAACAGCCACTGCGTCCATTTATAGTAGTTAGGGTCCGAGGTGTTAACCTCCCGCGACCAGTCGATGCCATAACCCAAAGCGTTAAACTGCTCACGGAAGTTTGCCACGTTGCGGGCTGTGGCGGTTTGGGGCGCGATTTTGTGCTTAATGGCAAAGTTTTCGGTCGGCAAACCAAAAGCATCGTAACCCATCGGGTACAAAACGTTGTACCCCTGCATCCGCTTGTGCCGGGCCATAACGTCACCCAGTGTGTATTCGCGGGCATGCCCTAAATGCAGCCCCTCGCCGGAGGGGTAGGGAAACTCCGTCAGCATGTAGTACTTGGAGCGGGTCTTGTCGCCGTCCACGGCCCGGTAAACCCCGGTGTCTTCCCAGACCTTTTGCCATTTCGGCTCGATTTCCTGCGGATTGTATTTTTGCATAAAACAATCTTAACACCAGGCGCTTTCATTCCTCAAACCGGCCGCTTAACCTCAAACCCGCTACAGCTCAACCCAAAAAAAGCTATAGCCAAAACCACCCCATCCACTCTTCCGTCTTCTCTCCGCCCCGTTATTCGCCACAAACCACATTTGTATTTCAACCTCTTATGCTTGACAAACTTTCCGCTGCAGCGAAAATTGCGTCATGGAACTAAGCAATCAATTGGTTGTAAAGCGGCCTCAACATGGACAGGCGATTAAGACCGTTTTAAAAGTTTTGGGAGGTGGGTCTCTCTTTGTAGCCGGTTTAGTTGTACCGAACGCTGCCGGCGCGTTTGCGCCACTGGTTTCTAAGCGAGGTCAACTGCCGCTTAGCCAGACTGAGCGGGCTTTGCGCTACGCGTTGTCGCGTGGATGGGTGATGATGCGGGAGACTCCCCGGGGTACCGAAATCGCTTTGAGCGACCACGGTCGTCTCAAGTGGCAAAGAGTTATCCTCGATCAGCCGCTCACTAGCCGGCGCTGGGATGGCCGCTGGAGGGTAATAATTTTTGATATACCAGACAAGCGCAAACTAGCTCGCGATGCTTTCCGATACAGTCTAAAGCAACTCGGGTGCCGGCAGCTCCAGGAAAGCGTTTGGATAACCCCTCACGACTGCGCCAAGCAAGTCCTGGCCCTGCGCGAACTGTACGGCATTGGCCCTTTCGTCCGGCTGATCGAAGCCGCCGAACTGGAGGGCGACAAGCAGCTAAAGACCGTATTCAACCTCGTCTAAGGCGCAATCTGCTTAGTGCCGCCGCTTTGATTTAAAACGCTGGAATCAAAGGCGGTGGTCAGCTTTTGTTGCGCCGCGAAACGCTCCTCGGCCAGCTGCACCAGTTTAGCCGCCAGCTCGGCGCTGGAGATACCCGAAGCTTTCCATAGGTGGGCCTGTAGAGAGCCCGGCAGTGGATTAATCTCATTCAGATACGCGTCCTTGGTTTTAGGATCAATCAGAAAATCAAACCGGGCCAAGCCGCTGGCGCCGATAGCCTTGAACGCCAAAATGGCCAGCTCCTGAATCTGTTTGGTCTTAGCGGACTCCAGCTCGGCCGGGATCTTGACGCTCGTCTTGGCGCCGCTCATGGAACCGCCCTTTTTACCCTGGCCGATGTACTTGTCGTCGAAGCTTAAAAACTCGGCCCGCGACAGCGGCTGCTCTAGCTGTGATGCCCGCAGTATGTTGTTACCCAGCACAGCGCAGTTAATCTCGGTTGGGTTCTTGACCCCCTGCTCGACAATCACCTTGTCGTCGTAATGAAAAGCCACCTCGACGGCGTTACTAAGCCGGGTTTTTTCGTCTACCCGGGTTATGCCGATGCTAGAGCCTAGATGCGCCGGTTTAACGAACCAGGGCAGGGCTAGCCCGGCAATACTGGTTTGAATCGTATCCTGGCTGCTCTCCCACTCCCGCTTGCTGAACCAAACGTACTTAACGCTCAAGATACCGGTTTCGGCCAGTACCTGTTTGGTCAGCACCTTGTCCATGGCGACCACCGAGGCCTCCAGGTCGCAGCCCACAAACGGCACGTTGGCCAGCCGCAATAGACCCTGCAAACTGCCGTCTTCGCCGTAGGTACCGTGCAGACAGGGAAAGGCTACGTCGACCTTGACCGTCTTAGACAATATCCCCGGCCAGGTCAACACAAACTGGCCGTCCAGTGCTTTTGTCGGCGTCTTGAGCCGGTTTAACCGCTCCCCTAACTCCGGATCCTGGAAAGTTTTTAGATCAGCCAGACTGGGATCGCTGTGCCACACCCCGTTTTTGGCGATGTAAACCGGCACCACCTCGAACTGCCCGGCGGCCTTCAGCGCGGCAATGGTAAACTGCCCGGTGATGATAGAAATATCATGCTCAACGCTGCGTCCGCCAAAAATGACCGCGACTGTTTTCATAACTCATATTATAGTTGAACACGACCCATAAAAGCGAACCAGCCCTCAACGGTCAAGCGTTCGTTCGTCAGTACGGTCAGCGAAAGTAATGCGTTAAGCGTACTGATCGGCCCAGTCGTTTTGGAGCAAAACGACGTCGCCGCTGACGGTCAAATTGGGCAGGGCGGCAAAGCACTTGAGGGCGTCATCGAACCAGATTAATTCACCGTCAAATCCTCCCTCCTCCAAGCCTTCAGCAATGCGCGGCGTCACCGAGTTTTTCACCAACACCACCTTCTCGATGCCGGCCGCGGCCAACTGCTGGCCGATGTTACGATGCACCCGGTCGCTGCTAGGCCCCATCTCCTTCAGCCCCGGCGTAACATACCAACGCCGATGACCCTTTAACCCGCCCAAGAACTCAATCACCATCTGGACACCGGTCGGATTACCGTTATAGCTGTCGTCAATCGTCACCACGCCATCGGCGGCCGGCCTTGGCTCCAGCCGGTGCTCAAACGGCTTGGTTTTAGCAATCCCCGCCTCAATTTGCTGTTTTGACAGGTCCAACCTGTTAGCCAGGTCAATGCAGGCAGCCAGCGGCCCGATCTGGTGCAGACCCAGCAGTCCGGAAGCGGCGGTTATACTGACCCGGTCTTTTTGAGCCACAAAGCGTGTGCCCGCGAGGTCCGTCTGCGCCTGCTTGATTTGCCACTTGCCCACGCCTTTGCGCGTGTACAACAAGTGCTCAGCACCGGCGCGCAGCCGCGCCAGCTCGCTCTCGCCGTTGACGTACACTAAACCTTTGACATGCCCGCCCTGAGCCTGCCGAATGGGCTTGTCCTGGGTTTGCTCGGTAGGGGATCTTTGACCTTTGACCGCTGACAGCCAGTCGGCCAGCTCAAAAATCGTGCCGACCGTCCGCTCCAGCGTCTTAAACCGCAGCAAGTGGGCCTCGTTAATGCCGGTGATGATACCGACATCCGGCTGCACCAGATCCGACAGCTTGCGGATGTCGCCGGGGTAGTACTCGCCCAACTCAAAGATCAACACCTCCTCGTTCCCGGTCAGTTTATCTACAAACCGGCTGATGCCGATGGGCGTGTTCATGTTGCCCGGCGCAGCTGCCACCCTCTTACCCTCAGCCAAAACGGTGGCGAGCATGTACTTAAAAGAGGTTTTGCCGAAGCTGCCGGCAATGGCGATCTTAGCCGCCGGATGCTCGGCCAGCTTGCGCTTGGCCCGCTTAATCATGGCTTTTTCGCGTGGGCGCTGGATCAAGACCCGGCCCAGCCACAACGGCAGCGCCAAGCCGTAAGCGACAAACCGCGGAATCAGCCAGATAGCGGTGGCGGTGAGCAGCAGCAGGACCCAAGACGCCGCCGGTTCGGCCAAGGTCGCGGGATACCCCCACAACCAGATTGACTCCGGACCGCTAGGCCACAGCGCCAAAAACAGTTGCGTCACCACAAAAATCCAAGCCCACAGATCCAACAGCCAGGCCGATGCCCACAGCAGGCGGGCCTTGGGGGTCCAGACCAGCTGTTTGCGCCGTTCCACCCGGGTAAAGTCGGCGGTTCGCCGGTACCACTTGAGGTACTCGCCGACGTTGTACTCGCTGGACTGCAGCATATAAACCAGTGAACGCTTATACCGGGGGCGGTAGCGGGAAAGGAATGCTCTGATCATTTTAAAAACTCCCCGACCAGCCCGGCCACCCTGTCCGGCTGATCCAGATAAACGAAATGGTTGGCCTCCGGCAGTACCTCCAGTCGCGAGCCCTTGATCTGACCGGCAAACAGCCGGGCTTCTTTGATGGGCGTGTCCACGTCGTTTTCGCCCCATATCAGCAGGGTAGGTACGTTAATGCGTCCCGCATCGTCCTGCAGGTCCTCGTGAATTACTTTCAAAAAAATGTTGCTCATGGCGCCGGCGCTCAGGTAATCGGTGCTGCCGGCGGCCCGGTAAAGCCGCCGGCGCAAGGGGCCGCGCAGGATCGACACATAGGGCAAGCTGGTTACAGCCTTGCCCAGTTTGGCGGCCATACGGAACAGCTGGTTACGTAAAGTGTGAAACTGGGCCACGCCGGCCGACCCCATCAGCACCAGCCGCTCGGGCCGAAGTAATCCCTGGCCGACGCCTTTAATGGCCAGCCGGCCGCCAAAGGAGTGGCCGACGAGGGCCAGCGGACGGATCTCGAGCTTAGCCAGGAAGTCCCGCACCAGCTCGGCGTACTGCTGCACGCCCCAGACCGCTGCCGGCCGCTGGCTGCCGCCAAACCCCGGCAGGTCCAGCCGGATCACCCGGTAATGCCGGTGCAACTCCGCCGCCAGCAGGTCGAAAGTCCCCAGCGTCTGTCCCCAGCCATGCAGCAGCACCACCGCCGGCCCCCGGCCCTCGTCAAAGTAGTTGATAGCTAGATTGTTAACAATTAGCTTCATCAAACCTTATTCTAGCC
>JAHWKN010000020.1 GCA_019347875.1 Candidatus Parcubacteria bacterium | reverse complement strand
GGCCCTAAGATTAACGGTAGCTGGAGGTGTTTCTAGCTGAGGAGCCGGCTTGGCAGTTTTTGGTTACTTTTTGCTGACAAAAAGTAACGAGAGGCGGAGGTAGATAGGAGGATTTAGGAGGGATAGAGGTGGGCCCGCTGTGATGGGGGGTTGGGGGCGAAGGGTTAACTTTGAGGCGTACAGTCACTAGAAAATGAGCTTAGTTAAGGCGTAAGTGAGCGCAAAAACCTTGTTTCCTTTATAATATAGTTATGGACCTGCTGCTACACCCGGCGACCGCATCCCAGCTCGAAGCGGTGGCGGCCCACCCTCACGCGGCTTATATCTTTACCGGGCCAAGACATATCGGCAAGCTAAGCGCCGCCCTGCTGCTTGCTCAGCGCCTTAACTGTGCCGATGGGGGAGGGGACGGCTGCCGCGGATGCAGCCTGATCGCGGCCGGTAATCATCCCGATGTCACCCTGGTGAGCCCGACCGACAAGGCCAGCACCGGCATAGCTCAGGTGCAGGCTCTGCAGCAAGCCGTCAGCTTGACTCGCTACGACAGCCTAGGCAAGCGCGTGGTGGTGGTAGAGTCGGGCGACAGTTTAACGACCGAGGCCCAAAACTGCCTGTTAAAAACCATCGAAGAGCCGCCGCTGGGAACCGTTATGATTCTCCTGACCGAGCAGCTAACCAGTTTGTTGGTGACGGTTCGCTCGCGCTGTCAGGTGGTTCAGTTTAGGCCGCTTAGTGCCGACCGGATCGGTACTTACTTGCGGTCTCAACTGGCGCTCGAGGCGGATAAGGCAAGTCATATCGCTTTGTTGGCCGCCGGATCGGTTGGTTTGGCCACCAGCCTGGCGCGGGATTCGGAGTTATACGAAAGCTACCGCCAGGCTGAGTTGATGGCGGAGCGAATCGGGCGGAGTTCCCGGTTCGAGCGCCTGGTGCTGGCCCAGGAACTGGCGCAGTCAAGTGTTGATGTCGAGCGGTTAGTGTCGACCCTCACCCGCGATAGCCGCCGGCATCTGCGCCGAACTGCGGCCACGGGCGATCATAGCAGTATGTCGGAGGCTGCGGTTCAACTGCGGGCCATTGAGCGCTTTGAGCGTCACAGAGCGTCCAACGTCAGCCTGAAGACGGCCTTGGCCGGGCTGTTGGTGGAACTGTAGATGGTAGAGCTGATCTTCTTCGCAGCGGCCGTCGCTTTGGTCTACCGAACTCTAAGAAGTCTGACGCCTAAAGGTGCCGCCGAGTCTCCAGCCGCCCGGCCCGTCACCGGCACCCATCGCGCAGCACCCGTCAAGGCCTCTAGTCCGGCAACCGGCGCCACCCGCCCCGCGCCGACCAAAACCGGCCAAGGACGTCTTAGCCTGGATGAGTATGCCCGCCGCCTGTACGCTGACAAGAAGTATCTGGCGGCCGAAAAAGCCTTACTGGAGTTGATCAAACTGGACCCCAAAAACGCCGATGCTTACACCCGGCTAGGAATGGTGTATGCCGCGCTGCAAAACTACTCCGACTCAATCGAGTGCTTCCGGATGGTAACCCGCTTGCAGCCCACCCCGGCCGGCTTTTCCAGCCTGGGATCGGTTTACTACCAAGTCAAAAATTACCCTAAGGCTGCGGCAGCCTATGAAAGGGCATTGGCGCTTGAGCCTGCCGCCATTCGTTACCTGACTTTGGCTCGAACCTATCAGAAAATGAACAACAACCCCAAGTTTATCGCCGCTTTAGAGCAGGCCACGGCGATGGAGCCCAATGAGCGCGCCTTACTGTTGCTGGCCAAAACTTACCTCACCAGCCGCAACAAGCCCAAGGCGCTAGAAGCCTACGAACGGGTTTTGGAGCTAAATCCCCGGCAGCAGACCGCCCGGCAAGCGGTCGAGCAGCTAACGGTACAATCTTGAAAAAAAGCTGCTGCGATGTTACTATTGTCAGGTTGAAAACTACGCTCTAGCTGCTTACAATTCAGCCAGGAGTTTTGATCGCGAGCGGAGGAGGACGAGCCGACGTAGCTCAACTGGCAGAGCAACGGTTTTGTAAACCGTAGGTTGGGGGTTCGATTCCTCTCGTCGGCTCCAGTTTGATCGCGGCAGCTTAGCCGCAACCACTCACGCGCCGGGTTACCCAAGCGGCCAACGGGGGCTGACTGTAAATCAGCTGGCTTACGCCTTCGGGAGTTCGAATCTCTCACCCGGCACCAGAATTTGCCGCCAACTGAAGTTGGGGGTAAACTCTGCCGAGTGAGCGGTGAGAACTGCCGCGGAGTTCGGCGGAGTAAAGCGCGCAGGTGAATGTCAAGCTCGCTTGCATTCACCGAGCACTTTGCGGAGGAGGCGCTAGCCGCAATCTCTCACCCGGCACCATTCGACTCGCTGCGCTCGCTCATGGCTTTAGCCAGCCAACCGATAAGACGGCAACTTTTTAAAGCAAATTTTAAACCAAGACACCAGTCTGTTTTGAAATTTGCAGAGGAGAAACCGCAGGGAAGCTGGAGGTCGCCTTGGGCGACTACAAGCTGTAATGCGGTTTGGACGAGCCCAAGTAGCTCAGTGGCAGAGCACTTCCATGGTAAGGAAGGGGTCGTGGGTTCAATCCCCACCTTGGGCTCCAGTTCGTAATTGGGCTGCGGCTCACACGCTAAACCGCCGTTCATCTCTTACCAAAGAGGGACAAAAAGGAAGACAACAGTATGAAAAAACTTACCCGCAGCAAAACCGACCGCAAGGTATCCGGCTTGAGCGCCGGGATCGCCCACTACTTGGATGTAGACGTTACGGCGGTGCGCGTGGTGATGTTGGCGCTGATTATTATGTCGGGCGTCTTGCCGGGAATCTTGTTTTACTTTATCGCCACCATAATTACACCAGTAGAAGGAGTCTAGAATGCCTAAACGAAACCGCCCGTACTTCGCCCTGGAGTGCGAGAGCTGCCATAACCGCAACTACATGACCAGCAAAAACCCCAAAAACACCACCGAGCGGCTGGTGCTGCAGAAGTTTTGCAATCACGAGCAAAAGCACACGGCACACAAAGAGTCAAAGTAGTTTCGGCGCTCGCAACTGTTTTGGAGGAAGCACGTCCTAATGATCCGGCTTAAGGCTGGGGATTTATCACAAGCCGTAGGGCGTTATTTGGGTGAGTAATTTGTAATAAAACGACGGATTTTATTCGACATGTCAAGGTCTAGAAACTCCGTTTTTGTTAGCCATTGATATTTATCATGTTCAAAGCTCAGGCTTACTTCATCGTTAGGGGCTTTGGCGATGTAGGCAACAGTAGTCCAGTAGACGCCGCGGCTAGTGATATGTGACTCAATATCAAAAAGCTGCAGTTTTTTGAGGGCAATTCCAGTTTCTTCTTCTACCTCTCTTTGAGCAGATTGCATCGGGTCTTCGCCCCACTCCAAGTCGCCTCCCGGCAGGTCCCACCTCAAAGGATTGGACGGCGCGGTTGGTGATCGCAGTAGTGCCAGCAGTTTACCGTTCCTGTTAACCACAACGACTTTCTGTGAAATTGGAACAATGTGCTTCTGCTTATCCATGTTTCGAACTACCCGGATCAGCTGCCGAAGGCTGGCTGGTTAGTTGCTACCACTTCGAATACTTCCCGCATCGTGTATTCTGTTCCTTTGCTAATATAGACAACTATCCCTTGAGCATGATGTTTCGTCGCCTTCGACAATTTTATACCCGATAAATCCTATTGGCAGGGGTGGCAGGGATCGAACCCGCGACCTTCGGTTTTGGAGACCGACGCTCTAGCCAGCTGAGCTACACCCCTATACGAACACATTTTAGCTGTTTTTCCAAAGCTTGACGAGCCATTGGCCCCAGCGTCAGGCCAGTATAGGTATTAATGCTATAATAGAGCCAATTAAGCAAACAAAGAGGCTCCGTCACTTTTTAGCGAACCTTACGGTGGCGGGGAACAGGTTTAACCCATCGGAGGAGCCACCATGAGTAGCGGGCACAGATCAATTAGTCAGACCGAGGTCCAACATGCGTTGGGTGAGCTGCCGGAGTGGCGGCTGGTTGACGACAAGCTGCAGGCCGAGTTTACTTTTGCCGACTTTAGTGCGGCTTTTGCCTTTATGACCCGTGTTGCCCTGGGGGCCGAGAAGTTGAATCATCACCCCGACTGGTCGAACAGCTACAACAAAGTGCAGATCCAGCTCTACACGCACCAAACCGGCGGCCTGACCGAGCACGACCTTGAGCTGGCGCGGCTGATTAGTTCCCTGCGGCGGTGAGCGTCTCTGCCCAGGTGAACTTTCGCGAGTTCGCCCAAAAAGAGTACCGCAACTACCTGGCTTTTACGGAGCTGGCCAAGACCGAGCCCAACCCGGAGTTTAAACTGGTTTTAGAGCAGCTGGCCGAGCTGGAAAACGGCCATTACCGGTTTTGGCAGCGTCACGCACAGGCGCCGGCACCCGGGCTGCGCTCCTGGCAGCTCAAGCTGTTGGTGTTGTCGCGCCGGCTGCTGGGCCTGACGTTTACCGTCAAGTTTTTAGAGATGCTGGAAGGGGATCTGGTGGAACAAGCCCGCGAGCACCTGTTTACGGAGGGACACCCCGATCGCAAGCAGATCGAAGAGATTATATACGTTGAGGAGCCACAGGAGCAAAAACTGATCAGACAGATCAGGGAAGAGAGGGTGGAGTTTACCGGCAGCATCGTTTTAGGGCTAAACGACGGCCTGATTGAGCTGTCGGGCGCCTTAACCGGCTTTTTGTTTGCCTTTCGTGACCATCTGACGGTGGCGCTGGCCGGCATCATTCTAGGTATTTCGGCCAGCTTATCGATGGCCTCGTCGGCATACCTGCAGGCGCGCCAGGAGCGGGGCAAGAACCCCTTAAAAGCCGGCCTCTACACCGGTCTGGCCTACATTATTGTGGTGGTGCTGCTGGTAGCGCCGTTCGGGCTGTCCCGCGACAATCTAACCAGCCTGGCCGCCATGATAGCCGTGGTGCTGGCGATCGTACTGGGTTTGTCTTTCTACACCGCGGTCATATTCAGCCGTAACTTTTACCGCAGCTTTTCGGAGATGCTGCTGTTTAGTGTCGGCACCGCTTTTGTGACCTTTTTGATCGGCTCAGCCGCCCGGGCGCTACTCGGGGTCGAGGTTTAGCCGTCCCAAGGTCTTTAAGCCGCTCAACAAATCCAGCGACAAGACCTGGTCTTAGCTTTATGGCGCCAACCGCGACATGTCCCTGGGGAAAAGCGCCGCTTCTTTAACGTTGTTTAGCCCTACCAGCTTTTGGGTCAGGCGCTCCAGGCCAAGCCCGAATCCGCCGTGCGGCGGCAGACCGTAGCGGAAGGCTTGCAAAAAGTACCTGAAACCGGGGTTTTCGGGGTCGCCGCCTGCGGCTTTTAGTTGCTCGACTAACCGGTCGTAGCGGTGTTCGCGCTGGCTGGCGGTGACGATTTCGACGCCGCGGAAGAGCAGGTCGGCCCGCTCGGCTACTTCAGGATTATGCTCGCTGCGGTAATGATAAAACTTCATGGAGCTGGCCGGAAACTCGGTAATAAACACCGCCTCAGAACCCAGCTCTTTAGCGGCGTACTGGCAGGCCCAGCGCTCTTCGGCCGGAGTAGGATCTTTTTCCTTGGTGGTGTCGGTGCCGGTGGCCTCGCTAAAGCGGCGGTGCAGTTCACTAAGCGGCAGCTGAGGCAGCTTGGCGGAGAGGGTTGGCCGGGTGGCGTTCAGGGCGGATAGATCGGCTTCACGGTGCTTCCAGACCTCATCTGTTACTTGGTTAAGCAGTCCGGACAAGAAGTCTAAGATGTCCTGAAAGTCCTCTATAAAACCCATCTCGGCATCAACCGAGGTGTACTCGCTCATGTGGCGGGTGGTCACGCTGGGCTCGGCCCGGTAAACCGGCCCGATCTCGTACACCCGCTCAAACACCCCCACCATCATCTGTTTGTAAAACTGGGGGGATTGGGCCAGGGTGGCGGTTTGGCCGAAGTGGTCCAGCTTGAACACCTCGGCTCCGCCCTCGGTAGCGGCAGCCAGCAGCTTGGGAGTGTGGATCTCGGTAAAGTCATGGCGGTGGAAGTAGCCGCGCAGCGCCTCGGCCGCCGCCGCCTGAACCTTAAACACCGCCCGTTCATTTAAGTTGCGCAGATTTAAGACTCGGTGCTCAAACAGCGTATCCAGGTTCTCCGGTTTATGATCGATCGGTTTATCCACCTCGATCGGCGGCACATCCGCCACCGGGATGACGATGGTAACAACAGGATCATGAATTTCGGCCCCTGCCGGCGCTCGCGGCTCGTCTTTGACGGCGCCTTTAACCTCTAATACGCTGCCGTTTTGGATGCCGTGCAGCTTTGCTTGCTCGGTCTCATCCTGCACCACGACTTGGATCAGCCCCCGCCGGTCGCGCAGCACCACAAACATCAGCCCGCCCATCGCCCGCTTTTTGTGCAGCCATCCGGCCACCGTGGCGGTCCGGCCGGTGTGTGTTTTTAGCTGATCTGATAAAACCCGCATGTGATAAACATTGTAAAGCAAACATAACGTTATTGACAAACCAAGTAAGTTATGCTAGTATGGTAGCTGTCTTTTCCAACGTGTAGAATAAACGGCGGAAGATGACATACGCACCATTCGACAAGTGAAGAGGGGTTACCGTGATAAAGCTGCAGCTGGCAAGACTGGGGCAACTTTGTTCCGTCGTGCTGATCGGTCTCGGCTTCTACCTGGGAGTCAGCCTGCTCATCGACATCGACGCGCCGACGTTTCCCAACCGCTGGGAGCAGTGGGCGCTTGTACTTTTCTTGTGCACTTTCGGTGCTTGGTTGCTCAACCGCTGCAGTTCAGTCGCGTTTCAGCGGCGAGTGCAAGCCGCCCGGGAGCGCCGCCGGCGTCGATCCGCCGCCGCCACGTACGCCAGGCCAACCGCTCCGCGGCGTCGTCCTCGTCCATCACCGCGCCCGCGGCGTCCTCAGTCCTCAACCCGTCGCCCTTCTCACCGGCCGCCACCGACGGCAGCCTGAAGGTGCGTAAGGCCGAGTCCCGGCACGGTAACCATTCCGTGCCGGGGCCGGCTAACACTTGTTAACCCTTAAGCCCATTCGGGCTTTTTTGTTTGCCTCTATCTAAGCGAGATGGGATAATGCGCCTATGTTTTATGTTGTTATGGCGCTCGTCCTGGTACTCCTGCCTGCGTCGGCCGGTGCCGTCACCGCCGACCAGCTGGGGCCGCAGAGCAACTCTACCGCCGGTGCCGATCCCGGTACCGCCAACTTACTGCAGCCGGCCAACCCTGGCGGCGGTAACCTGCAGGCACCGACCGCGCAGGAAGGCGGGCTGCAGCAGTCACCTCCTCAAGACGGTTTGCAGCCGGCCGGCGAGCGCGACCAGATTACGGCTTTCCTGACCGGCGAAAGCGGTGGCGCCACCGATGAGGAGAGTGAGTCAGGGGGGTTGCTGCCGCCGCTGCAGCTCGGCTTACTGGCCGCTATACTACTTACAAGCGGCTGGCTGGTCTGGAGCTACCTCACCAGGCGCCGCCAGACGGAGCTTGCGCCATCTGCCGCCTGGGTTCCGGCCGAACCTCAGCCGAGCGCCGAGCCCGAGCTCCCTCCGCCGCCTGAGCTAACCGTAGAGCCGGCCGAGGTAGAGGCTCCGCCGGCTGAGGCTTCGCCCGTTCCTCCCGCCGCAACTAAGGCCAAGAAAGCCAAGCCGCGCCGCAAGAAACGCCGCTAAGCTTAGTAGCTTCCCGGCTCCCGGAACCTACCAATACCGGGGCGGCCGGCTGATGTTAGAATTAGTGGGTTAAGAGACTTAAGTGTTCTAGGATCAATCCAGACGTGAAGATTGCTATTATCGGCGCCGGCATCGGCGGCTTGGCCGCGGCCGCGCGTTTGAGCGCTGCCGGGCACCGGGTGACGGTGTACGAAAAAGAGACGCTGCCCGGCGGACGGGCGCATGTTATTACCCAAGACGGCTACAGCTTTGATACCGGCCCGACCATCTTGATGATGGTAGACGTACTGGAAGAGACGTTCGCCGCCTGCGGGCGGGAGCTGAAAAACTACCTCAGCCTGGTGCAGCTTGAGCCCAACTACCGCGCGGTTTACTTCGATCATAGTTCTATCACAATGTCTTCTAATCTGGCGGCGCTCTCGAGCGAGCTGGCCCGGATCGACCCCAAGGCTCCCGAGCAGTTTTACCTCTTTTTTGCCCGAGCAGCCGTGATTTACCGCTTGGCCAGATCCAAGTTTATCGACAAAAACTTCGACAGATTGGGCGACTTTATCGATCCGCTGTCGACCATTGCCTTGGCCCGTTATGGCGGTCTGAAAAGGTTATCCGGCTTTGTCGGCGGTTACTTCCGCGATCCCCGGCTGGTACAGCTGTTTAGTTTTCAGTCGATGTATCTGGGAGTTGCGCCTGACCGGGCCCCGGCCATCTATGCGGTTGTGCCTTACATGGAGACCGGCCGCGGCATTTGGTACGCCCGGGGCGGGATGCACCAAGTGCCGCTGGCCCTGGCAAAACTTGTGCGCGAGGGGGGAGGGGTTATTCACTACAATGCTCCGGTTAAGCGCATTTTGATGGAGGCCGGTTTGGCCAAGGGCGTAGAACTGGCGGACGGGAGTATGCAGCCGGCCGATGTGGTTATCTCTAACGCCGACCTGCCCTACACCTACTTCCGGCTGCTGGCGCCAAATGAGCGTCCGGCGTTTAGCGACCGGCGGCTGGCGAAACTAAAGCATTCCCCGTCCGCTATGCTGTTTTACTTTGGGGTTAATCACGAGCTGCCTGGTCTGCTGCATCACAACGTCTACTTTTCTGGCGATTTCAAGCGCAACTTGGCAGAGATCTTTATCACCAAGGTTTTGCCTGCTGATCCGGCTTTTTACATTCACGTGCCGACCAAATCCGATCCCGCTCTGGCTCCGAAGGGTCGTCACGCGCTGTCCGTGCTGGTGCCGGTGCCGAACCTTGACTCGCAGATAGACTGGACGCGGGCCCGGCAGCGGGTGCGGACTCGGGTACTAGACGTCCTGGCCAGCCACTTCGGCGCCGACCTAACGGGCAAAATCGACACCGAAGCGAGTTTTACGCCGCAGGACTTTCAAGCCAAGTACAATCTGGTGCACGGAGCGGCCTTTGGGCTAAGCCACCACTTTTTTCAGTCGGCCTACTTTCGCCCGCACAACCGGGTCGAAGGCACCAAGGGAGTTTACCTGGTGGGCGCCAGTACTTACCCCGGCAGCGGGGTACCGATGGTGCTGCTCAGCGGCAAGCTGGTGGCTGAACGGATTGAGCGCGATTACAGGGTGAGCTCATGAAAGTAGACCCTCAGTCCGCCGCCCAGCGGCAGAGGCTTTATCACCGGGTGTCGCAGGAATGCAGCGCGTTGGTGACCGGTCGCTACAGCACCTCATTCACCATGGGCATTAAGCTGTTTGATAAAACCGTGCGGCCGCCGGTCTACGCCATTTACGGGTTTGTGCGTTTGGCCGATGAGATCGTCGACAGCTTTGACGGCTTTGATCAAGCCGCCCTGCTGTCGGAGTTCCGGGATGATACCGCAACCGCTATTGAACGCAACCTCAGTCTTAACCCGGTACTGCATGCCTTTGCCCGGGTGGTGAATGAGTACGACATTAAGCATGAATACATTGCGGCTTTTTTTGACAGCATGCAGCTGGACTTGACCAAAAAAAGTTACAGCTCCGACGAGTACCGGCGGTACATCTACGGCTCGGCCGAGGTGGTGGGGCTGATGTGTTTACAGGTGTTTTGCCGGGGCGACCGGCAGTGCGGCGAGCGGCTGCGCGAGCCGGCCGCCAGGTTGGGCGCGGCCTTTCAAAAGGTTAACTTTTTGCGCGACTTGGCCAGTGACTACGCCGACCGGGGACGGCTGTACTTCCCCGGTTTGACGCCCGGCGGCTTTGACGAGAGCGCAAAACAGGCCATCGAGGCCGACATCGAGCAGGACTTCCGGGCCGCCCGGGGCGGAATCGATCGCCTGCCGCCCGGCGCCCGGCTGGGGGTCCTGCTGGCCTACAGCTACTACCGCCAACTGTTTGCTAAACTAAAGCAACTGCCGGCGGCCCAAGTAGCCGCGGGTCGGGTCCGCCTATCCCGCTCAACCAAGGCTCTTGTGCTGGCCCGGCTGCTGATTCAGTATAGGTTCGGGCGGCTTTAGCGGTGGTAGATTCTGTAGCCAGTATGCCCGGTAAGCCGCAGATTTTATCTAATTTCCCAAACTATCTCCCGCATTTTTGGCCACTTTGCACAAAAAAACTGGGGATAACGGTGGAAAACCGATCAGGAACAGCCGGTAATAACGTTTTGCTTTAGCATAAGAACTATGCTTAAATGAGGCTATATGGTATGTCAAAACTGCCGGTCAAGTGACATTGTTAAGATCCAGGAGCAGCTGTACTGTATCAACTGCGGGCAGTTGGTGGCGCCACAGCCGGCTGTGGCGGTTAAGTCATCGGCGGTCGTCAAGGCGGCGGCCGCGCCGGTGAAGGCGACTGTGGCGGTGACCGCGCCGGTGAAAGCGGTTTCGGTGAAGGCGGCGAAGGCAAAGCCGGTGACGGTCAAGGCCGTCAAGGCCGCGGTGGCGGTTGGAGCCACGGGCCCCGCGCTGATCGTCAACCACTCCGCTAACTTGTCGCCCGGCGGTACCCTGGCCCCGGCCTCCGCGCCAACGGCGTTAAAGAGGCGATCGGTTGCTGTCAAGCCTAAAGCTCCCAAGCTGAGCGTAAAAACTAAACCAACCCCGCCGCCGGCCGCGGCCGCCGCTTTGGATCTACGTCCTAAGCGGGCCGCCTCTAAGCCGATCCCGCCGCCCGGTAGCAGGCGTCATTTGAGCGATCTTAGCGTAAGTCAAAGCCGCCCGCATCCGACGGCCGCTTCCCGGGCTGCCGGTGTGGCCGAACCCGAGCTCCCCGCTGCATCTGTCCCGGTTAAGGCGGCACCTACGCTCAGGCGCAACCAATCGCCGCTTCATTTTGGCGCCCAGGCCGCGGTCTCTAGCCGCTACTGGGGGTATGCCGCCCTGGCCGGTCTGGCCGGAGCGTTGCCTGGCGTTTTCGCCGGTTCGCTGAGTGCGGCCGAGGCTTGGCGGCAACCGGATCTGGCGCTAGACAATCTTCCACCCGAGCTGATAACGCCCGCCGCCATCACCGCCGGTGGTCTGGTGTTGTTTTATTTGACCCGTCTTTTTGCCAGTGGCGCCGTTGCCTACGGAGCTGCGGCGGCACTTGACGGCCGCTCTCCATCACCTAGGCGATGGTCACGAGCTAGCCTGAACCGGCTGGGAGCGCTGTTTGGGTTGGACCTGTTTGCCGGTTTGTCCGTGCTGGCGGTGATGGCGCTGGAGCTGTTGCTGTTGGCGGCCCTGGGGTCACAGGTGATTGAGCCGGATTACCTGAGAACAGGCGCGCTGCTGGTCGGGCATGCTACTGTCGTTTATCTGGCCTTGGGAGTGGGTTTTAGCCGGGTACTGGCGTTCTACCCGGCGGTACTGACCAGTGCGGGGTCGCTGCCGGCGCTGCGACAGGGCTGGCACCTGTATAACCGCCGCTTCCCGCGAGTCGTCCTGGCCGGGTTGGGTGCGCTCGTAGTTAACGTCTTACTGTGGGCGGCCTACGCCTTAGCGGCCGTTGGCGTGGAGGCTATCGGGGGCCCGGTGGTGGCCGGCCTGCCCGCAGCCGCCGCCGGCCAATTTTTGCTGCTTAGCCTGTTTATCTCCCTGGCCATGGTCTTTAACACCGCTTACTGGCTGAAGGTTTACCGCCGTATTGCGTCCTAGAACCGCTGTATGAAGCGGCAACTAGATTGTAGCTTGTTCCGTTTTTTGTGTAATGAACCTCCGGCAGCTTCTTCCTTGACAAGCCGTTTAAGCATAACTATTATAAAAGTTAACGCGTCATGGCTTTAGTTAAGCACTGCAAGATGGAGTAGAATGGCAACACCACTAAAGAGTTTACGGGTAAAACTACATAGTCTTATTAACTCTTCGTCTTCTGCTGTCATGCACACAGGTGTTACCCCGCTGAAACTTGGTAGCAGGTTCAGTAAGCTGACCGCGCTGTTTTTGGCCGTCGCTGTCGTCGCTGCCGCTAGCTACCTGTTGACCAGGTCCCGGGCCGCCTTAGTGGCCCCCACCGAACCGCCGGCGCAAATTTGCGGCAACGCCTCCATCCTTGATGGCCCCACCACCGCACCGGCCGGTGCGGTGGTCGTGCCGGCCGGGGATAATCTAGCCTTCTTTGAAAACGAGAAATACGCCAACGCCACCGGCAAAACCTACTGGTTTGAACCAGGTACTCATACGCTCGGCACCTCGCCGTACGGCCAGATTGAAGTCCGGGGGAGTAACAACACGTTCATTGGCGCGCCAGGCGCCGTCCTGGACGGCCAAGGGTTGAACAAATACGCCATTACCGGCCAAGCCACCGGTGCGACTATCAAGAATATGACCATAAAAGGCTTCGTCCCGGCGATCAATGAAGGCGTTGTCAACCAGAACGGCGCCACCGGCTGGACTATCGAGGCCAACACGGTTTCCGGCAATAAGGGGGCCGGAGTCTTTTTGGGGGACAACATCATCGTCCGCCGCAACTGCCTGACCAGCAACGGCGCTTACGGTCTTTCCGGCGCCAAGCCGCCAGTACCAGGCACCTCAGCCATCAAAAACATCACCGTCGACCAGAACGAGATATCCTACAACAATACCGACAACCTGGAGTACAACCCGGACGGCAGCTTTACCTACTGCGGCTGCTCCGGCGGGACTAAATTCTGGGACATTAATGGCGCGAAAATCATTAACAACTGGGTCCATCACAACAAAAGTGTCGGGCTCTGGGCCGACACCAACGACATCGGCTTCCTGATCGAGGGCAACTACATCAACGACAACGACGCCGAGGGCATCTTCTACGAGATCAGCTACAACGTGGCCATCCGCAACAACACCCTGATCCGCAATGCCCACGTCAAAGGCCGCAGCTTTGCGGCCCGCAACGACAATTTTCCGATAGCCGCCATCTACATTGCCGAGTCTGGCGGCGATTCCCGCATGGGCACCGACTATGCTGTTTCCGAGGTCACCGGTAACTACCTTGAAGATAACTGGGGTGGGGTGGTGCTGTGGGAAGCGGCCGACCGTTTCTGCGGCTCGGTGGCTAACACCAGCGCCGAATACTGCACCATGGTCAATCCCGACGCTACCCTGGCTTCCTGCAAGTCTGATGCCGTCAACAGCGAGCCGCTCTACTCCGACTGCCGCTGGAAGACCCAAAATATATCGGTCAGCGGCAACACCATGAACATCAGTAAGGCCGATATTACCGGCTGTGCCGGCACGCTCGGCTGCGCCCAGAATGGTATATTTTCCAACTACGGCGTCACGCCGCCTTACCTAGGGGCGGTAATCGCCGAAGACATTACTTTCAAGCGTAATAACCGCTTCAGTAACAACACCTATAACGGCGAGTGGCTGTTTACTGTCTATGACCAAGGCCGCAAGGTAGGCTTTACGGAGTGGCAGGCAGCCCCTTACAACCAGGACGCCGGGAGCACTTACAACGGCACCAGCACTACGCCCCCACCGCCCCCGCCACCTCCCTCAGACACCACGGTACCCGCGGTTAATATAACGGCTCCGGCCAATGACGCGACCGTTTCCGGCACCACCAGCGTTTCGGCCAACGCCAGCGATAACGTCGGCGTCACCAAGGTTGAGTTTTACCTGGATAACAATCTGCAAAGCACCGCTACCGCCAACCCGTATAATTGGAGCTGGGATACCACCGGCACGGCTAACGGAACGCATACCTTGACCGCCAAGGCTTACGATGCCGCCAGCAATACGGCCTCAAGCGGTCCGGTCAGCGTGAATATCAATAATGCGACTGCCACGCCGCCCCCTCCGCCCCCAACATCCGATACAGGCCCGTCAGTACCGCAGAACCTCCGCGCTACCAACGTGACGTCCAACAGTGTTAGCCTGGCTTGGGATCCTTCCACACCTGGAACTAGTCAGATTACCGGTTACGACATACTGCGTGACGGCGTCTCCATCGGTACCACCGGCGGCACCACCGCCACCGATACCACCGTCGAACCCGGCCGGACCTACGTATACACCGTCTATGCCTATGACGCCGCCTTCAACCACTCCGCCCAGTCGGCTCCCGTCACCGTGGCCGTTCCCAATGCGGCCGACACGACCGCGCCCACCGCTCCCACCAACCTGGCAGCCACCGCCGCCAGTCCCACCAGGGTAGACCTGAAGTGGACCGCCGCCAGCGACAACGTCGGCGTCACTAAGTACTACGTAGTGCGCAGCGGCACCACCGTCGCCATTCTCGGTAACGTCACCGGCTACTCCGACGCTACCGCCGCCCCCGGCACTCACTACGACTAC